>CAJUJZ010000001.1 GCA_910586745.1 uncultured Mucispirillum sp.
TAATTATCCTAGAAAATTATTTAATTATAAATCGGCTAATGATATATTTTATGAGCTCTTAAAACTTCTGCTTAAACTGCTGCAATCGTTTTTAGATTTTATAAATATGGTATATATTTATCTAAAATATTGACATCTTCATTTTTTATATTAATATGATAAAATTAAATTTTGGAGTTTATATTATGATGCCATATCTTTTTAAAATAGGTAATTTTGAGCTGCGTATATACAGTCTTATGATAATTACAGGCCTTCTTATCTGCATATTTATGGCTGGCAGGAAGATGGTTAAAATGGGTTATAAAAAAGAATATCTTGAAAATATGATAATAGTAGTTTTTATTGCAGCATTAATTGGTGCAAGGATATATTATGTTATATTCTCATGGGAATACTATAAAGATAATCCTCTTGAAATATTTGCAGTATGGCATGGTGGGCTTGCAATCCATGGTGGTGTAATAATGGGTTTTATTGCTGCCCTTATTTACTCTCACTATTTAAAAATAAAAGTTATGCTCTTTGGTGACTTAATTGCACCATGGCTTATACTAGGTCAGGGGCTTGGAAGGTTAGGCAACTTTGCAAACGGGGAAGCTCATGGGGTGCCTGTAATTACTCCACCAGAAATAATATTCAGGTTAAAGCCAGTATTTACAGATTTCTGGACATCTGTATTATATACATTTAATTTAAACAGCACGCCAGAAAATGTATCAAAATTAAATGAAATAGCTAAAAATGGGGCAGAAGTAACATTTCAAGGCAAAGTATATGAATTAAAAGAATATGTGCCCTGGGGCATCAGCTTTACAGATAAATATATGCCTGCAGCATACAGAGATTTTGGCACACTGGCAGTGCATCCTACATTTTTTTATGAAATGATTTTAAATTTTACAGCTGCTGCAATTATGTATTATTTTTGGCGTAACAGCAAAAATATTTCTACAGGTTTAATTTTTGGTATATATTTAGTATCATACGGTTTAATTCGCGGCTTTGTTACAATGTTTAGGGCAGATGATTTAATGCTTGGTTTTATTCGTGCTCCCCATGTGGCAAGCCTTGCATTTATATTCATAGGTATATTTTTAATTATTAGAGCTAAAAAAATATTAAAAGAATATGTTAAATAATATTGGAGGAATAATATGAAAAAAGCGGTTGTATTTTTAGCAGACGGGTTTGAAGATATAGAAGCACTTGCACCTGTAGATATTTTACGCAGGGGCGGGGTTGATGTAACTATTGCTGGAGTAACAGGAATGCAGGTTGTAAGTTCCCACAATGTAAAAGTTATGGCTGATAAAGATGTAAATGATGTTAAAGTAGATGACTATGATGCATTTATATGTCCTGGTGGTATGCCTGGTGCAACTAACTTACAAGACAGCAGCATAGTGACAGATATAATAAAAGATGCTTACGGCAAAGGTAAAATAGTTTCTGCAATATGTGCAGCACCTATGGTGCTGGACAAAGCTGGTGTATTAGCTGGTAAAGAATTTACAATGTATCCTGGTATGCAGAACTATGCTCCAAGTGGCAAGTATATAAATAATGAGTTTGTTGTAAAAGACGGCAAAGTTATTACAGGGGCTGGTCCTGCTGCTGCTTTTGAATATGCTTTTAATCTGCTTGCAGAGCTGCAGGGCGAAGAAATTACTTCACAGGTTGCAGAAGGTATGCTTTTTAAATAGCAGTTTGCTGCAAGGTTTAGTATGTCAAACCATATCAAATATGAATTAAATAATAATCTGCCTTTATTAAAGGCAGATTTTTCAGGCAATATTTTAGTTAATGGCAGGTTTTCAAAAGATTTAAATAAAAAGAAAACTCATTTATTTAAAACTATCAGATGGCTTGTTAAAAGTAACCCACAGAAAGAAGATTTAATAAAAGAAAAATCTTTAATAAAAGTAAATAAAATAAATCATTTTGAAGATAATAAAATTTACTGGCTTGGTCATTCCTGTTTTTATATAAGTATAGCAGGTATTTCATTTATTACTGACCCTGTTTTTTTTGACTTAATTACAAACAAAAGAGATACAGCACTTCCTTTTAATATTGATGATTTAAAAAATCTTTCATACCTGCTTATAAGCCATGACCATTATGACCATTTAAGTGTAAAAAGTATATCCGCTCTTTTAAAAAATAATCCAGATATGGAAGCACTGCTGCCACTTAGAACAGCAGAACTTTTTAACAGCTGCCCTTTAAAATGGATAAGCAGGCAGGAAGCTGGCTGGTATCAGTCATATATCAATTTAAAAGAGGATGTTAGAGTTATATTTTTACCAGCAGACCACTGGTGCAGGCGTGGTTTATTAGACCAGAATAAAAGGCTCTGGGGCAGTTTTATGATAGAATATAAAGGCATAAAAATATTTTTTGCAGGTGATACTGCATATAATGAAGAAATGTATAAGGATATAAAAAATATTATGGGCAGCCCAGATATATGCCTTATGCCTATCGGCAGTTACAGCCCCCATTATATGATGAGAGACCACCATATCAACCCAGAAGAATCAGCAGCTATTTTTGAAATACTAGGTGGTAAAAAATTTATCCCTATGCATTACGGCACATACACTATGAGCAGTGAACCGGCAGGAGAGCCAGTTCGCAGAATAAAAAAAGTAGTAGATAAAGACAAATTAATTCTTTTAGAAATAGGTGGAGAATATAATTTATGAGTATAATAAAAGATGTAATTGATAATAAAAAAATATCCCTTGCTCTTGACTCTGGTTCAGCCAAAGGAATGGCACATATTGGAGTAATAGAAACCCTTGAAAAAGAAGGCTATCGGATTACAGCAGTGGCTGGCACTTCTATGGGTGCAATAGTTGCAGCCTATTACTGTTTAGGAAAGCTTGATGTGTTAAAATCATGGCTTACAGGGTTAAATAAAAAATCTACATTTATGACACTTGATTTTTCATTTTCAGGTGGTTTTATCGGAGGTAAAAAATTAATGCAGGCCTTTGAGGAGCATTTAGGGGATGCAGCATTTGCAGATGCTAAAATACCTTTATATATTACAGCCACTAATTTAGATACAGGCAAAGAGCGTATTTTTTCAGAAGGAAGGATAATACATGCAATAAGAGCAAGTATTTCTGTGCCGGGAGTAATGCGTCCTTACTTATATGAAGGTAATTATTATGTAGACGGGGCAGTTACGAACCCGCTGCCTGTTGATGTGCTGCATAATAATAAACATAAAAATATTGTGGCAGTTCATCTCCATGAATATATAGAAGAAAGAGATAATTCATCAGCCCCCGGTCTGCTTGAAACTATGAGCAGGTCTATGGGTATAGTTTCACGCTATCTTGCAAAAGCAAAAATGCAGGAAGCTGTAGCTGTTATTGAGCCAAAGATGGCAGGTATTGATATGTTTCATTTTTATCAGGCTCAGGAAGTGATTGACCGTGGAGTTTATGCTGCCAAAACAGCAGTAGAGCAGGGTGCATTAGACAGCATAGCTCTTAAAATATTAAATAACTTTAAAGAGAAAATAAGCGACAGAATAATATATATTATGAAAAAGAAATTAGGTAAAAACAGCAGTTTATCATAATATAAGATAATTAATAAAAAAGAAAAAGCTGAGCTTAATATATAAGCTCAGCTTTTATTTTATTAGCCTTTATATTCGTAGTTATAATAATCAGAAAGCCTTTTGTCAGCACCAAGCAGATGGCTGTGATACCAGTCAGTAATAAAATCGGCAATATCAGTTAAAACACCTTCTACCCCTCTTTCATCATATTCATCTGCAGGCACATTTGTTCTTTTAAGCAGAAGTCGTTTTTTTAGAAGTTTTGCAACACCTAAATTAAATTTTTTATGGTCTGCTTTATGTTCATCAAGTGATGGATAATGGATACGCTCCATTAAATCTTCCTGAGATGGAAAATGCTTGTGAGAATATTCTGTAAGATTATTCAAAATATTATCAAGCTGTTCTTCCCCATTGCCAACATTTTTTGCATCTATAAATATATTTGCAAATCGTAAAAACTCTTTTGTATGGTTCTCAAGAGCATAATCACCTAATTTTAAATCATCTACCCATTCTAATGGTTGTATAGTTTTACTCAAGGCAGCACCTCTTTCCTAGTATTTTTATCAGGCACTAAGGCTGATGAAATATATAAAACTGCAAAAAGCAGTAATAATGGATATATGTATACTATAAAATTTACAGCAGCAGCCGTTAAACTAATTTCCGGCATATTAAAGCAGTGCTGAATGAGTATGCTTTGTGAATATGACACAACAGGCAGCAGAAAATAAGAAAGCACTGAAAATATCGTGATAGTCTTGCCTATAAAGCGGAATGCAGGGAATATCATAATTACGGCAGCAAAGCCAAGTAAATATTGTAAAAGGTATCCGTTATTCATAAGTACATCAATGCCTTTTAATGAACCATAAAATGCTATTGCACTACTTTTCATCATAGCTGTAGAAGTTTGTGCAATTTCACTTACTGCCTGACCATCTGTCACTTCTATTTTATAATTTTGTATCATAGCAATTGCATTATTTGCTTCATTTAAAAATAAATCATTTAAAGGCCTGGGTAAAAGTGAAAAAAGTAACTGATAACCACCGAATATTGCAATAATCGCAGTAAACCAGTAAAGCACAAAAAGAGGAAAAAAGTCTTTTATGACTCTGTTTAATTTATTTAATATATATACAGGCAGAAAAAATACTATACCTATAATATTTGCAGCAATTCTGCCTGGAACATCAAGCCATGGTCTGTTTCTATTTTCATAAGTATATTTTTCTGCTTCTTTTTCTCTTTTTTTAGCAAGTTTTGCCTGTCGTTTTTCTTCTTTAGCTTTCAATTTTGCAGTTTTTTTATCAAGTGCAGTATTAGTGCTGTCTGCTGCTGCAGCTGTATTATCAGAAACCATATCTTTTATTTCTTCTTCGCTTATAATACCTTCAGGTATTTCATCAAAAGTTTTTTCAACAGGACCACTTGTAGAAACTTCAATTTTATCTGCCTGCTCGTTTAAAAGCTTGCCATATAAAAGTTCTGCTTCTGTTTCATCTTTTGGTGTATCATCTTCTTGAGCAGGTTTTAAAAGGTCAGATAAATCAATACTATCTAATAATTCATCTTCTTCCTTATCTTCTGCTGTTTCATTTTTTTCTGTATCATCAGTTTTTGGCTCAACAAGTGGTATTTCTGCATCAAAATTATTCTTTTTTGGAGCAGACAAGTCAATATCTTCTATACTGCTGTCTTCTTTTGGAGTAAAAACTGGTGCAATATCGTCATCATTTTCTTCTAAAATAGAATCTGTACTTTCTGCATATTTTTGATAAAGATTTATTAAATTATCTTCCATTCCTTTATCAAAAAATATAACTAAAAACTGCCCTTTTAAAGGCACTGTTTGGAATTTATATGAATTGCTGCTTAAATAATCTTTAATTTCACCACTGTTTTCTTCGCTTATAATAAGTGCAGATTTGCAGTCAAGGGAAGTCAAGTCATCGCTTTCAAGTAAAAATTGATTATTATTTTTGCTGATATCCTGACCAATTCTAAATAATGCATTTGCACTGTTTGCTGACAGGCCTGTATTTTCTGCAAGTTGAGAAACAGATGTCTCTGTATCATTATCTATAGTTTGAACATCTGTTTCTGTAAAATAGTAAGCTTTCCGTTTAGTATCTAATAAAATATAAGCAGGAAATGTGATTTTATCATCATATCCTTCACCTTTTTTTATAAGGCGAACACCTGCTTTTTCAAAAAATTTAGATATAGACTGTTCAAACTCATGCTGCTGCATTTACTGCTCCGTATGTATAATTATAAAATACTACTAATATACTATACTACTAAAAAAATAATACTTCAATAAAAGATTTATATAATTTTCTTAAATATTTTTATGTATAATTGATATAATTTTATGTGCTATGAAAAAGAATACAAAACAACTGTTATGAAAATATGTATATATATTCATCAAAAGAAAGATATGCCGCTGGTTCCAATAACCGAAGCGGCAGTGTCATAAATATGTAAGAACAATAAAGCCCTCATCCTGCCTAAATACTATCTGATTCTGATACATAATCAGCAGAATTTAGGCGGAAAGAATTGTATATAAAAAGCTGTTATTATGCTTTTTTAACTTTACCAGCTTTAAGGCATTTTGCACAAACTTTTTTTCTTACAACAGTTCCATCTGCCTCAACAGTTTTTACGCTGTGAAGGTTAGGATAGAACTTTCTTCTTGAAACATTGTGCGCATGGCTTACTAAGTTTCCACTTAATGGGCCTTTACCACAAACATCGCACCGTCTTGCCATATCATTCCTCCTTGCTTTTTAGGGAGTAAAATGATAACCTATTTTTTATGAAAATAGCAAGTGTTTTTTTAAGGAGGAGCAATGATTATTACAAAAGATACTTTAACAGCTGATATTTTAAAAAATATTAATGGTGCAAAAGAGTTTTTTGAAAGCCTTAATATGGGCTGTCTTAGCTGTATGGGGATACAAAATGAAACATTAGAAAAAAGCTGTCTTATGCACGGATTAAATATTGAAGAAATTATGGAGAAATTGAATAATTTACAAAATCAGTAGTAAATGAGAGTGGAATGGAAGAAAAAAAATTAAGTGAAAATAAAAGACTGATGCCTGCATTTTTTTCATGGTGGCAGGGAGGTATCCGTTATGCAGAAAATATTGATAAAAACGGAGAGATATTAAAACTGCCTTTTGAAAAAAATGCTCTTTATGGCGATACTGTTTGGAGCCAGCTTTACCCAAATATTAAGCTGAAACCTTTAACTTGTATGGAAATATTTGGCAATAATAACCCCCTTAATTTAGAGATAGGTATAGGAAATGGTGAGTTTATTGCAAAATATGCAGGCGAAAAACCAGAAGAAAACTGGCTCGGGGTAGAAGTATTTAAAAAAATATTTAAACTGGCAGAAAAAAGGGCAAATAAAATAGAAACTAATAATATACGCATTATTCAGTTTGATGCTGCCCTTATTTTAAGGCTTATGGAAGATGAATCATTAAGCAATGTTTATGTAAACTTTCCAGACCCATGGCCTAAGAAAAAACATAAAAGAAGAAGGCTTTTAAAGCCTGAATTTATACAGCTTATTGTATCTAAGCTGAAAAGAGGCGGTCTTATGCAGATTGCCACAGACCATGATGATTATGCAGAAGAAATAAATGAGAATTTAAAAGAAGTAACTGGAATAGAATCTATATATGATACAAGTTTTGTCCGCCATATAGATGATTATTTCCCCACAAAATATTTTAGAAAATTTGTAAGCAGTGAAGGTGCTTATTTTTTTAGATATAAGAGAATATAATTATGAAAAAAACAATTTTATTATTAATGATGACATTATGTTTTTTGCAAGTTTCTTTTGGAGAAACTACTTATGACAAAATATACTCTTTTACTATTGATGGAGTTATTACAGATGCCACTGCATCTTTTATAGAAGCTAATATTAAAAAAGCAGAGCAGGATAATGTGCCAGTATTAATGTATATTGATACACCAGGTGGTGTGCTGGAATCTACTAGAAAAATAGTGCAGACACTGCTTTCTTCAAAAGTGCCTGTAATATCTTATGTTTATCCAAATGGTGCAAGAGCTGCATCTGCGGGTATATTTATTACTATGGCAGCAGAGTTTTCTGCAATGAGTGAAAGTTCAAATATTGGAGCTGCTCACCCTGTTTCTTCAAATGGTGAAGATATAAAAGGTGATATGGCAGAAAAAGTTTTAAACGATACTACAGCTTTAATTAAAACTATTGCAGAAAAGCGTGGCAAAAATATTGAAACTGCTGTTGGTATGGTTACAAAATCAAAAAGCTATACATCAAGTGAAGCACTAAAATTAAATATAATAGATGCAGTTGTAAACCATGATGAGCTTATAAAAATAATCTCTAAAAAATACAATATATCAGAAAATACAGAAATAATTAATATAGAACCTGATTTCAAGCAGGAAATATATAATATAATAGCCAACCCTGACTTTTTAGCAGCAGTGCTTTTCCTTGGTATTATTCTTATTATGCTGGAAGTTAAAATGCCAGGCACATTTGTTTTTGCAGGGCTTGGTATTATATGCTTAATAGTGTTTGCTTTTGGTGCAAATATTATACCTATAAACTTTTTAGGCATAATGCTTATACTGTTAGGCTTTGGGTTATTTATTGCAGAGATATTTATTACAAGCTTTGGTGCATTAACTGTTGCAGGGCTTGTAAGCCTTATTTTTGGGCTTCGTATGCTTTTTGACAGCGAACATTCTGCAGGTATATCCGTATCTTTATGGGTTATTCTTTTAATTACAGGTACAACATCATTAATAGCTTTATTAATAGGCAGGCTTATAATAAAAGACTTTATAAGAAGACCATCATCAGGGCCTGAAACTATGCTTGATAAAGAAGCTGTAGTTATAGAATGGGAAGAAAATAAAGGCAGAATAAAAATATATGAAGAAATATGGAATGCATACAGTGATGAAAACTTATCAGTAGATGATGCAGTTATCATTACAAATATAGAAGGCTTAAAACTTAAGGTTAAGAAAAGATAAATGAAAAGAGTAGTATTTGTAAGAGATAAAACTAATAAACACTCTATAAGAGCACTTTTAGCAGCTTATGAAAAATGGTTTCCTGAAAAAGATTATTATGTATTAGCACCACAGGATGCCTTTGATTTTTTAGAAGAAGATGATTTGGTGTTATTTTCATTTTTAACAGGTACAAGCAGTGCTTATGTTGATTATGTTACAAGGCTTAAAGCAAAACTGCCTAAAATAAATACAGTATGCGGCGGTGCTCACGCCAGTGCAAGAAGTGAAGATATGCTTAAATATTTTGACGGAGTATGCACAGGCGAAGGCGAAGAAAGTATTAAAGATATTATTGAAATGGCTCACTCTGGCAGGGTAGAAGGCATAATTACTGGTAAAAAAGTATTAAATCTTGATGAATACAGAATATTTCCAAGAAAAATGGTATCTTTAGGACCAATAGAAATAGTAAGGGGATGTCCAAGCGGCTGTGCCTACTGCCAGACTCCACAGCTTTTCCGCGGAAAACTGCGGCACAGAAGTATAGATTTTATTGTAGAAGAAATAAAATTTGCATTAAGCAGAAAAGGCTTTGCAGATGTGCGTTTTATTGCACCAGATGCTTCATCATACCAGTATAATAAAGGTATAAATTTAGAAGCAATAGAAAGCCTTTTATATCATGTTCGCAATACAATAGGAAATAACGGCAAGCTTTTTTATGGCACATTTCCTTCAGAATTAGACCCATCAGGTGTTTCAAAAGAGCTTGTAGATTTGCTTGTAAAATACTGTGATAATAAGCAGATAGTTTTAGGACTGCAGTCAGCATCTCATGATATGCAGAAGATTATGCACAGGCGTTCCGGCCTTGCAGAAACTGAAAAGGCTGTTGAGCTTTTTTTATATCAAAATTTTGAGATAGTAGTAGATTTAATATTTGGTCTGCCTTATGAAACAGAAGAAACTTATGAAGAAACATATAAGTTTATAGAGAAATGGAAAGGCAGGGTTACTATACATTCTCACCCATTTGACCCACTTCCGGGCAGTAAATGGCAGTATGAATTGCCTACAGAAGTACCTGCAAAATTAGTAAAGGCAGTAAAAAGTTTAGAAGGCATAGGCAGAGTATTTGGCAGAGTAACAAAAGATAAGGAGAAAGTATGCAGAATATAGACAGCAGCGGCAAAACATTAAAAGATTTACAAAAATTCCCAGATGTATTTACATTTAAAATAATGGGAGAAAATACAAACCAGTTTTCAGCTGATGCAAAAAAAATATTTGACGGCAGAAATGATGTTAATTTTGCAGAAAATATAAGCAGAACAGGTAAATATATAAGTATATCAGTAACAACGGAAGTGTGGACTTATGAAGAATTAGAAAGCCTTTACACTGCTGTCAGTAAACTTGAAGGTTTAAAATTTTATGTATAGGAGAAGTTTATGAAAGAGCTGGAAACAAAACTTTATAATGCTGTGCTTGATAATAATACAGAATTATTATCAGAACTTTTAAAAGAGCAGGGTATAAACATTAATTTTAAAGTGCAGAATGGTGGCACATTACTTCATTATGCAAAATCAAAAGAAGCAGTAGAAATATTAATGAGTGCAGGCATAGACTGGACTTTACAGGATAATGACGGCATGACTGCCTTTGCTAAAAATTTTGAAAGAGTATATATAAAAACTTACGAAGACATACTACTTGCTATGCTAAAAGTTGGTGTGGATATTAATGCTCCAGCATATCTTGATGAAGCACCAGTAATAAAAATATCTAATAATGCTACAACTTTAAGTGCAAATATAGAGCAGCTTCAGTTTTTAGTAAAAAACGGGGCAGATTTAAATATAAAAAACAGCCAGGGTTATACTTCATTAATGCTTGCTGTAATAAAAAATAATATAGATATGGTGCGAGCATTATTAGAAACAGGAGCAGATACTTCTGTAACAGATAATAAAGGCAGAACAGCAAAAGAGATAGGTCAGTCACTAATTAATTCTGGGTATTTTATTCCTGCATTAAAAACTATTATTAATGATATGTAGTTAATGCAAACTATATTATAATATAAATAAGCCTGAATTTAGATTTTATTTATCTAAATTCAAGCAATAGATATATTATAATCTTCCTGTGATTTCTTCAGCAGATTTTTGGTATTTTATGATATTTTCTTCTGCTTCATCAATAGTTTTAGCATCTTGAATATCTACTTTTTCTAAAACTTCTTCTATAATATTAGGTATATCTTTAAAAACTATTTTTCCTTTTAAAAATGAATAAACTGCTTGTTCGTTTGCTGCATTCATTGCCGTCATTAATGCATTAGAGTCAGTTTTTAATACATCCATTGCTATTTTTAAGCACTTAAATTTCTGCAAGTCTGGCTTAAAGAATGTAAGTGATTTTTGCTCCCACATATTAACTGGATTAACTGTAGAATTTATCCTGTCAGGGTATCCTAATGCAACTGCAATAGGTGTTTTCATATCCGGCATACCAAGCTGAGCTATTGTAGAGCCGTCTGTAAAAGTAATATATGAATGCACAATACTTTCTGGGTGTATTATAACATCTAGTTTTTCTGATTTAATATCAAATAAAAACCTTGCTTCTATAAGCTCTAAACCTTTATTCATCATAGATGCTGAATCTATTGTGATTTTAGAACCCATAGACCAATTAGGGTGTTTTAATGCTTCTTCTTTATTAATATAGTCAAAAGCTTCTTTTGGTCTGTATCTAAATGGTCCGCCGCTTGCTGTTAGTGTAATTTTTGATACATACTGTTTTCTCTGACCTAAAAGGCATTGGAATATTGCAGAATGTTCACTGTCAACAGGCAGAATTTTTGCACCATTATTTTTTGCTTCGCTGATTATAAGGCTTCCTGCAGTAACTATTGATTCTTTATTAGCAAGGGCAATATGTGTACCGCTTTTCACAATATCATATACAAGGCGGACAACTGAAACCCCTGCTGCAGCAAAAAGTACAATATCTACCACTTCTTTATTGATAATATCTAATATCTGATTGTGGCTGTCTGGGCTGCTTGTAAGCACAGCATATTTTGCATTAAGAAGAGTTTTTACTTTTTCAAGCCCCTGCACATTCTGGTGAGCTGTTACAAATACTGTTTCAAATAAATCACTGTTTGCAGAAATTACTTCTACACCAGAAGAGCCAACTGATCCTGTAACGCCTATAATACCTATTTTCTTTTTATTCATAACTATTTGCCTGCAATATATATAAGATAAAAGTAAAGAACAGGGCCTGCAATCATTAAAGAATCAAATCTGTCTAAAATACCTCCATGCCCCGGAAGCAGTGTGCCGCTGTCTTTTACATTTGCACTGCGTTTTATCATAGACTCCATTAAATCTCCAATTACACCAGCCACTATTACATCTACAATAATAATCGCCATAATTATCCAGTTCTCATTTAAAAGATAATAGTTAAAAAGAGCACCAATTATTAATGCACCAATTGTGCCGCCAATTAAGCCTTCTATAGATTTGCCTGGACTTACTTTTGGAATAAGCTTATGTCTACCACAGGTAACACCTGTAAAATATGCAAAAGAATCACTTGCCCATACAACAAAACATAAGAATAATACCCATTCATAGCCTATGTTTTTTAAAAGGGCAAGGAATGTAAGCATAAAAGGAACAAACATTACAGCAAAAAAGTTATATGATACTTCTTCCATAACTTTTTCAGTAGGTTTTGCAGAAAACATTTTTAAAAGGAATAATATAAAAATAATAACAAATGAGTAGGCAGTAAAAGCAGTAAACCCTAAAAAGTATATTAAAAATGGCACAGCAGCTGATGACACCCACATTAATGGAGTATATAAGCGGATATTATCATTTTTCATAATTTTTATAAACTCATGTGTTCCTAATATAGATAGCAAAGCAACAACAGTCAAAAATATATGGGAATGTGCTTTTATAATTAATAATAGTGCAAGTGGTATAAGTATTAATGCCACAAATATCCGCATAAACATTTCTTTTGATTTTTTGCTGTCCATAAATTCCCTCAATTATTGTTTAGTTTGTTGAAAAAATAAATTTTTTCGACAGTCTATTTCCAGCCTAATGATGCTCTCCAGCCACTTTTTCTTATTCCGCCTTATTCAGTTGGGAAAAAGTGTCCTTGTAAAAAACACTCGCCACATTTTATTAGGCTATAAAGAGAACTAAATTTAGATACACGCTCTAATTTTAGTTCGTTAGTTTAATTTTTAAAATAACAAACATTAATTATTTTAAATTCAAAATTAATTAATGACTTTTGTGACCTGTATTATTTAGCTGTTCATCAGTTTTGCCAAACCTGCGAACTCTTTTATTAAATTCATCTATTGCTTTGTCAAAATCTTTTTCATTAAAATCAGGCCACAGTTTATCTGTAAAATAAAGCTCTGCATAAGATATTCGCCATAACATAAAGTTACTTATACGCTGCTCACCGCTTGTGCGTATAAGTAAATCCACATCTGGAAGTTCGCTGTTATAAAGATTATCTCTAATAGTATCTTTTGATATATCATCAATATTTATACTGCCTTTCTGCACTTTTTTTGCAATCTGTTTCATACAGTCTACAAGTTCATCCTGCGCACTGTAACTTAATGCCATATTTAAAAGCAGACCAGTATTATTCTTTGTTTCTTCTTTAAGCTTTAAAAGAGACTGCCTTGTTTTTTCTGGTATAAGCTCTGCTTTGCCAGACATTACAAAACGAATATTATTTTTAGTAATAGTATCCCATTCTGAAACAACATACTCATCAAGCAGGTTCATTAAAAAAGAAACTTCTTCTTTTGGACGGAGCCAGTTTTCAGCAGAAAATGCAAATATGCTTAATGCTTTTAAATGGTTTTTAGCAGCATGTGTAATAATTTTTTTAACAGCCTTCACACCCTCTTTATGACCTAGAAAACGAGGAAGTCCCCGTTTTTTAGCCCATCTGCCGTTACCATCCATAATTATAGCAATGTGAAGATTTTCTAAATCTTTATTATTCATAATAACACATTATTGATATAGTCTAAACTTGTATATTTATTTCTTTTACTCTGTAATTTATATTCTATTTTCATATCTCCATTATTTTTTAGTCTATCTAAAATCATTTGATAGTATTCCTCATTAATTTCACAGCTAATCCACTTTCTTGATAATTGCTTGCACTGTATAATTTCTCCATTACTACCCACAAACAATATAAATACAGTATCATTTTTTTGAGTACAAGATAAATAAGCATTTCTGTTAATTTTTGTGGTATTTGGCAGGTATGGAATGTCTTATCTTTACTAATATTTTTTACTAAATCATAATACAACCATGAATATGGCATTCGCCCAGTTGAGCCATTTTGAATTCTTTGTATAATTCTTTTATCTGTTGGATTCTGATATGGAACAGTAATATTTTCTTTATAAAAGTTATTATTTTTTGTTTTTGCTGCATGTAAAATAGATATATGTGCTGTAGTTAAATGACTTGGACTATGACCTACATTGGAATTATATATCCACACATAATCATATACCTTATAACATATATTATCAAGACATTTAACTCGTAAATATGCATTTTGCTTTGGATAATTTATTAAAAAAAGATTACCCGTTGGTTTTAATACTCTTATAGATTCACTTGCAAGTTCACAATACCATTCAATATATTTATCCCAGCTTTTTGTGTATTTATTGCCATTGTAATTTATTCCAACATTATAATCAGGATCCCCATATACCATATCAAGAGAGTTGTCTGGAATTTGTTTAAGTATTTTTAAAGTGTCTTCTAAATATAAAGTATTAAAGTTCACCATTATGCACCTTGTAATGCTTTTAAAATATATTTTTTTGATTTAATATACTTCATAGAGTTTAATTTTTTATCTGTAAACTCATATTCCCAAAGTGTTATTTCTGATAAATTGTATTGTTTTGTCCTTACTAAATAAATGCATTTAATCTTTGAATAATTTAAACCTGAAAGTGCATAATATAAATAAGGATAAAAAAGTTGATATATATTAAAATTTTTAGGATTACCATTTTTTGCTTCAAAAAGTCCAATTATACCATTGTATTCTATAGTCAAATCAATTTCAATTTGCTGATTTTGTGCTGTAATCAGTGTATTATCAAATAAATATTCTAATGTTTTTTTAGTCCTATGTGGAAAATATGTTTTAGGACGATTTTCTATTGGTAAAGAAGAATATTCTATATCATTACCAAATAAAAAATCATGTAGTATTCTTTGATTATTTGCAACAGATAAAATATTGCTTTCACTATCATTATATTGATTCAATAGACTTTTTTTATAATTCCACTCAATAATATCTTTTTTTTCTATTGCTTCAAGTTTGTGATATATTGTATCAATACCTTTTATAAACTGATGTTGTCCATTTCCTAAATGAATAATACAATAATCACTATCTAAAAGTGACTTTGGCAATTTTTCTCTGACATCAATTTTAGTAACATCAACAGGATTACCAAAGCTGATTTTTTTAGATATTTCTTTCACTAAATTATTGTTAAATATATAGTTATTTCTTTTACTGCATTCTTTAAAAAGTTCTTCAATGACTAGCTTTTTCTTATCCATTAAAATTATATTTCCATAACTTCTTTTTCTTTTAATGCAGTAATTTCATCTATTTTTTTAACAGCATCATCAGTTACTTTTTGAACATCATCTTGAAGTTTTTTTGCATCATCTTCACTTATTTCTTTATCTTTTTCCTGCTTTTTTATTTTATCGTTAGCATCTCTTCTTTCATTACGGATTGCAACTTTTGCATCTTCGCCCATTTTTTTAACTATTTTAACAAGCTCTTTTCTTCTTTCTTCTGTAAGCTGTGGGAAAGGAACACGGATAATTTTACCATCATTTGATGGATTAAATCCCATCTGGCTGTTTTGTATAGCTTTTTCAATAGCTGGTATCTGGCTTGTATCCCATGGTGAAATAGTAACAAGTCTTGGTTCTGGTGCAGAAAGAGAAGCAACTCCAGTTAATGGAGTAGGTGTGCCGTAATAGTCAACTTTAATATTTTCAAACATAGCAACACTTGCTCTGCCTGTTCTAACACCTTTTAATTCTTCTTTATAAAAGCTGATAGATTTTTCAACTGAATTTTTAAATTCCTTAACAACTTCGCTCATAAGTTCTCCTAACAATATTTCATTTATCTTTTATTTTACAAGAGTGCCTATAGGTTCTCCCTTAACTATTTTCATTAAATTGTCTTTGCCAAACATATCAAATACTATTAAAGGTATCTGGTTATCCATACACATGCTTATTGCTGTGGCATCCATTACTTTTAAACCTTTTGTAAGCACATCAATATAGTTTATTTCAGTATATTTTGATGCGGAAGCATCTTTTTTAGGGTCAGCAGTATATACTCCGTCCACTTTTGTAGCTTTCAGCACTACATCTGCGTTGATTTCTGAAGCTCTGAGTGTTGCAGTAGTGTCAGTAGTAAAGTAAGGGTTGCCTGTGCCGCCTGCAAAAATAACTACTCTGCCTTTTTCTAAATGTCTCATAGCTCTGCGTCTAATATAAGGCTCTGCAATTTGTCTCATTTCAATAGCAGACTGCACTCTTGTTTCTATGCCATTCATTTCAAGTGCATTCTGCACAGAAAGGCAGTTAATTACTGTTGCAAGCATACCCATATGGTCTGCTGTAACTCTATCCATCCCTTTTGCAGCAGGGGATACTCCGCGGAAAATATTGCCGCCACCAATAACAATGCCTATTTTTACACCTAAGTCATAAATAGGTTTGATTTCTGATGCAATAAATTTAACTGTTTCTGCATCAATTCCGTACTGAGCATTGCCCATTAAAGCTTCACCGCTCAGTTTTAATAATATTCTGTTATATTTTAAGTCCATATATTCCTCCGCTGCATCTAAACATTTTAGAATACTATAATAATAGAATATAATCAAGGGGAATAATTTTCTACTTTACCACGATTTCTTAAACTATGATTAAAAAGTTGTTATTAATAAAATATGTAATGATTATCTTATTAATTAATATGTATATATAAAATATCTTAAACTATCCTGCCACTGCACATCTTAAAATCAAAGTTTTCGTTATTTCATTCCTTATGCTCCAATTATAAGAATAATATTCTTGTATAGTAAGTTATGATTTATTTTTAAAACTGTTCCAGCCACTTTTTTTGATTCCTTCCTATTTTGTCTGAAAAAAGTGTCCTTGCAAAAGATGCTCGCCATAGCTGCAGCAACTCGCTATCGCTAAAGCCTTTCTAACAGCTAAATCCGTTAAGTCTTTTTATAAAAATTCATCCTTGAATTTTTTATAATCACGCATAGCCGAAACAAATTCGCCTATACTTGCATATAAAATACATCCTGTATTTTTTCCAAAAAACAGCTCATAAGAAATTAAGTCGCAAAGAGAATGAAATAACACGGAAGCATCCTTTAAAAGCGGAAATAATGACATATTAATATATATTAATTTTACAAGTCTATTTTTAAAATCAATATGTATTTTATCTTTATTATTATGTAGTTAGCAATATTATTTCCCCAAAAACGGGGGTAAAGCAGGAATAATTTTTTATACAAGTATTGTTTATCTGTAAAATTTTCCTTGACATAATTCATCAGGGGGGGGGTATGATGAGCCATTAAACTTTATAAGGAGGTTAAAATGGATAAAAAAATTGACCCGAAAGACAATCAGTCAAACCAGTCTAATGCTAATAAGGGGACTGCTGGTACAAACAAACAGTATGACCAAGCTCAAGGCAACAGGGGAAAACAGCTTAACCCTAACCAAAAAGATAAAGCTGGTAAATAGTAAAAACATAATAATATTGTATACTTTAACAGAATATAAAAAAGGTGAAAAATGAAACTGAAATTATTAACTGTTGTATTATTATTTATTGTGGTTGCAGGTTGTTCAACAGTCGTGCCTGTAAACTCTACTTTACCTGTAACAGTAACACTTTCTGCAAACGATTTAAAAATAGGGGATAAAATCACTCACACAATACCATACAACAAAAAAGACCCTAATATATATGCAAAAGTGTATAGAGAAGCTCTTGTAAAATCTGGCTATGATTTTATACTTCTTCCACAGTATGAAATAAAAGATTCTCTTTTTAAAAGCACTATTACAATCATCGGCTATGGTGCAAATGTAAGAAGATAGTATTTGTGAAAAGTATTATATAAATGTATAAGAAAAGCGGGTTTTTACACCCGCTTCTATATATTAATGTATCAAATTAAACAGTCTTGAAAATCTAGGACCTTTTTCTCCCCATGACCAGTATATAATAAATGCTTTACCTACGATTGCATCTTCTTTTACATATCCCCAAAATCGGCTGTCTGCACTGTTATCTCTATTATCACCCATCATAAAATAAAAGCCTTCAGGAACAGTGAATTTTTCTACATTATCAGCTATTGCAAGGTTGTATCCTTCTTCAAATCGGACATAATCAGGCTCTAATTTTTCGCCATTTCTATATACTGTTTTATCTTTTATCTCAATAACATCACCCGGCACCCCAATAACCCTTTTTATGTAATCTACTTTTGGATTAAGCGGGTATTCAAATACAACTATATCATCATGCTCTGGTTTAGAAAATTTATAAGAAAGCTTATTTACAAGTATAAAATCACCTATCTGCAGAGTTTCAAGCATAGAGCCTGTAGGGATTGTATACACACCTAAAAAGAAAGTTCTTATAAATATAGCAATAACAAATGCAACAACAATACTGTCTATAATCTCTTTTGAAGAATTTTTAGGTTTTTCTTCTATTTTTTTATCTTTTTCTTTCATACTATTTATCTTCTCCTATACGCAGCACTGCTAAAAATGCTTCCTGCGGCAGCTCAACAGAGCCTATTTGTTTCATTCTTTTTTTACCTTCTTTCTGTTTCTCTAAAAGTTTTCTTTTACGAGTAATGTCTCCGCCGTAACACTTTGCAATAACATCTTTTCTAAATGCTTTTACTGTGCTTCTTGCTATTACTTTGTTACCTATTGCAGCCTGAATTGCTACTTCAAACATCTGCCTAGGTATAACTTCTTTCATTTTTTCAACTAATTCTCTGCCCTTATAATCTGCCTGATCTCTATGCACTATAATAGATAATGCATCAACAGGCTCTTTATTTATAAGAATATCAAGTTTTACCAGTTTGCTTTCTCTGTATTCTGCAAATTCGTAATCAAAAGATGCATAACCCCTTGAGCATGATTTTAATTTATCATAGAAATCCATTACAACTTCCATAAGTGGCAGCATATACTCTAATATAACACGGCTTTGTGACAAAAATTTCATATTAGTCTGCCAGCCCCGTCTTTGCTGCAGAAGCTGTATTACTGCACCCACATACTCTGAAGGCAGAATTAATGTGGCAGAAATGTAAGGTTCTTCTATTTTTATATAGTTATTTGGGTCTGGCAAATCTGCAGGATTATCTACTTCTACACATGTGCCATCAGTTTTATATATTTTATAAATAACAGTGGGGGCAGTTGATATAAGGTTTAAATTAAACTCTCTTTCAAGTCTTTCCTGAACTATTTCCATATGTAACAGCCCTAAAAAGCCGCATCTGAAACCAAAGCCTAATGCTGCAGAACTTTCTGGCTCAAATGTAATAGCACTGTCATTTAATATAAGCTTTTCTATAGCATCACGCAAATCCTGATACTGGTTTGGATCAATTGGATAAAGACCGCAGAAAACAACAGGTTTAACATTTTTAAAACCGGGAAATGGGTCTTTTGTAGGGTTTTTAGAATGTGTTACAGTATCACCTATTTTTACTTCATGTACATCTTTAATACTTGCAGATATAAAGCCAACTTCTCCAGGTCCTAATTCTTCCATTTGAGCAGCCTGTGGCAGAAACTTACCTATTTCTATAACTTCATATTCTTTACCTGTCGCCATAAACTGCACTTTATCACTTTTTCTGATTATGCCGTCCATTACACGAATAAGAATAATAATACCCCTGTATGAATCATACCATGAGTCAAAAATCATAGCTTTTAAGTTTTTATCTGCATCGCCTTTTGGTGCAGGTACATGTTTTACAATAGCTTCAAGTATTTCTTTTGTGCCGATATTTTCTTTTGCACTGGCTGGTATTGCCCCGCTTGCATCTATGCCTATAGAGTCTTCTATTTCTGCTTTTACTCTCTCCACATCAGCAGAAGGCAAATCTATTTTATTAATAACTGGAATAAGCTCTAAATTTTGGTCAACTGCCATAAATGTATTTGCAATAGTTTGAGCTTCTACTCCTTGAGAAGCATCTACAACGACTAATGCACCTTCGCATGCAGCAAGACTTCTTGAAACTTCATAAGTAAAGTCCACATGTCCAGGAGTATCAATTAAATTAATTATATATTCATTTCCGTCATCAGCTTTATAGTTTAAGCATACTGTCTGGGCTTTAATAGTAATGCCCCTTTCTCTTTCTATATCCATAGAATCAAGCACTTGTGCTTTCATCTGCCTTTTTTCAAGTGCACCTGTATATTCTATAAGCCTGTCTGCAATAGTAGATTTGCCATGATCAATGTGGGCAATGATACTAAAATTGCGGATAATTGAAGTTTTCATTAAATATTCCTGTCCTTAAGTTCTTTATAACTTTATTTATTCTTAAAATATGTAGCAGAAAATATAAAATTTAGCAATAAAAAAGGAATAAATGGACTTAAAAAATACTTTTTCAAGACATTATATGGATTATATTATGGAGATAATTTTTATTACTAAAAATAAAAATAAACTGTATAATAATATTTAAAGAATATTGTGAGGTTAATATTGATTTCCGTATTAAAAACATTCGAAGATGGTTCTGTAGTTAGTTATTGTAAAGGTAGGTTTGATGATTGGTGTGTATATTATGTATCTTCTGATGGTAAGTCACATATTGCACCAAAAGATACAGATTATTTTGATGTCATTGAAAATCTAGATTTAAAATATTGTAATAGTATCGTGTATGATTTTATATATAATATACTTATTAATGTAACAGATGTGGTTGATAATGAGATTTTAAGCTATATTAATCTACAATCAAAAAAATTATATTCAGATGAGTTTTTAGAAGCTGATAAAAATATTACATTTATTTATGTATGACTGCATAAGAAAATAAGGCTAATACAAAACTTAGAAAGGGTATTTAAATGTCTGGAATATATTGTTTATTAAAAGAAAATAAAAGTATATTTGATGCCGCTGACAGTATGTGTGGAAAAAGAGCTAATGTATTAATAGAATAATATAAAATAAGGGGTATTTTTATGAGAAATAATAAAAATAAATTACTATAATATTTGAGAATATTGATAAAATATTTATTTAATAATCTTTTTTAAAATATTATTGTCTAAATCATTAATATTATATATATGTTGCATATAATTAAAAGTTTCCCTTAAATTATTTTTTGCACTTTTCCAGCCTAGACCATCAGTTATCCAAATAAAAGTGAAATTTTGTAAATTGTTTGTTTCTGTTGCTATTTCTTTGTAACTCCTAGCTGTTTCATTAAGTTTTGAACCACCAGTATTATAAAAATTTACTTCTATTGCATAAATTTTACCATCTTTTTTGATAACAAAATCAAACTTTTTATTCGCATTTGTTTTTATATATGATAATAAATTTATACCAAATTTATCTTTAAAATCGGCAGTATTTATCTGTGTAAAATAAGTACTATCTTTTATATAGCCAGCATTTTGTATATGGCTTTCCACGAGGGTTTCCATTGTTTTGCCTGTTCTATTTTTACGGGCATTAGAATCTAAACCTACTTCAACACCTGTTATGTAGTCTTGTAAAGATTTGATTTTAGAGTTTGCAAGTAAATTAAAAAGCCCAGTTTTTTGCATAAATTTAATATATAATTCAATATTTGCATTTTTAAAGTCTTTGAAATTAATTACATTCTTACCACTGGTATCGTTTACTATAATTTCATATTGTCTAATGGCAAGTAGAATAGGAATACATTGTAGTGTTTCTGGATATTTGTTTACTATATAAGTAAAATCTTGTTTAATGCTTTGACTGCCTATTAAAGAATTTAATATATTTAATTCTACTTTAATGCTATTTATATTTTCATATACTTTTTTAAAATCAGTGAAAAAATCATAAGTACAAATGCTATCACTAAAAGTTTCAAGCCATGTATCAAAATTTCTCATTTATAACTTCTTAATAATTGCTGATAAGAAGTTCACTTATGTGTCCTCTATTATTTCCTTTACTATTAATCATTCGAGAGGCATAAATTCTATTAATTTTTTTTGTACGGTATAGATTATCAAAAAACATATCATTTATATCGATGTTATGAGGGTCTGAGTTACTTAATAAAATATATGCTCCTTTTTTTTCTATTTTTTCAATAAAATCAGCCAATAAAATTTGCTCTTTATCATCAAAATTATTATCTGCATATGAAGTAAAAGATGATGTGCTAGTTAAAGGTCTATATGGTGGGTCAAAATATATAAATGTTTTTTCATCTGCAAAGTCATATACATTTGTATAACTACCTGCAATAATATCTATATGTGTTAATGCTTTTGTAATTGCTGATATGTTTTCTAAACTGTATATTTTAGGTTTTTTGTATTTACCAGCAGGAACATTAAATATGTTATTTTTATTAACTCTGTATAATCCATTAAAACATGTTTTATTTAAAAAAATAAATAAAGCTGCTTTGTATGTATCATATTGATTAATCAAGTTATTATATTCTTCTCGTTTATTATAATAAAATTCATTTTGATTTTCATAATCAAGTGATAAATATTGAGTTTCAAGATGTGATAATATTTCTATTAATTCTTGATGATTATTTTTAATTGTGTTGTATGTATGTATAAGATTTTTATTAATATCACCAATGTATATCTGGTCTAATTTATATGAGGATATAATATCAAATAATACTGCACCACCGCCAACAAAAGGCTCTGCATACTTAGTGATTGTGTTCCCAAGTCCCTGTGGATACATTTGCCGAATTTGTGGAAGAAGTTGTCCTTTGCCACCAGCCCATTTTATAAAAGGTTTAAGTTGTATCATAAGTCCTCGTTAGTGATTTTAGTCTAATTTTATAATACATTCGAATTTTTAGCAATAAAAAAAGCCCATACAGTGTATGTATGGGCTTTAAAAATATATAATAAATATTTTATGCTCCTAATGTTTGCAGTTTCTGCCTTGCAAGTGTTGCAGGTTTAGATTTAGGATATTTTTTTAACAAATTCTGAAATGTAGCAACAGCTTCTTGTTTTTTGCCTTGTTTTTCCTGTACATAGCCTATTTTAAGCATTGCATCAGGAATTTTGTTTGATTTAGGGAATTTATTTATAACATCTTGAAATGCTTTTACAGCATTATTCATATCATTAACAGAATAGTAAGTTTCCCCTATCCAGTACTGAGCATTTCCTGCAAGCTGGTCTTTAGGGTATTTTTTAATAAATTCCTGAAACTTTGCTCTTGCTTCGTTATATTTTTTCTGCCTGTTTAATTCTATGGCATAAGAATAAAGACTGTTTTTTGCAGCACCAGAATCTTCTATTACAACTATCTGCGGTGCTTCTTCTTTTGGTGCAGCAGGAGCTTTTTCATCAAGAATAATAATATTAGTTAATGGTGCAGAATTGCCTTTTGATGTAGTAGTAGAACTTACATTTTTACTGTTTGTATCCTGTACAGGTGCTGCTGTTGCCCCTTTGTTGCCTTTTAATACTAATATTTCATTATTAAGATATGCTATTTCTGAACGAAGTTCTGCAATAGCATCTGCATTTGTAGTAACATCATTCTGCAGGTTTCCACTAGCAGACTGCACATCTTCCATATTCATTTGAGTATCAGTTAAAGATTTTTGAATAACAACAAGTTCTTCATTAATGTTAGTTAAACTTTTCTTAACAGCATCATTACCAGTATTTGCACATGATGCAGCAAGTAAAGCTATCAATGTAGAAAATAATATTTTTTTCATTAAATATACCTCATATATTATTGTTGAGCTATGTTTTTATGTATAATAGTACCTTTATGGTTAAGAACAAAGTCATCAACAGCCTGTATTAAGTCGCTTAAATCAGGTTTGCCGATAAATCTTGATGCTCCAATATTTAAAAGTTTTCTTTCATTTTCTACACTTACCATGGATGAGAAAACTAATATAGGTACATCGTTAAATATATCTTTTTCTCTAGTTTTTCTAACAACATAGTCACCACTGCCGCCAGGCATTTCAAGGTCAGTAATTATAAGGGCAGGTTTTTCTTTCCTAAGTCTTGTAAGTAAATCTATACCATTTTCAAAAACAACAGTGTTATAGCCTGCACGAGTAAAGCTTCCTTGCAGAAGTTTTCTGATAGTAGGAGAGTCTTCTGCTAGAAAGATTGTTTTGCCATTTCTATCATAATAGCGTGACATATCTATTTCAGTTGTTTCTCTAACCATAGTAATAGGGTTAATTTCCGCAACTATTTTTTCAAAGTCAAGCATTTGAATAAGCCTGTCGTCAATAGTAACAACGCCTAAAACAGAATCTACTATATTTAAATCACTCATATCAGAATAATCTTTAATATCGCTCCATGTGATACGGTGAATACGAACAACTTCATCAACTAAAAAGCCATTATATGCACCATTAAAATAAGTAACGATTACTTTAGATTTGCTGAAATCAGGATCCTGCTGACGAACACCTATCCACTGGCCAAGGTTGATAATGGGTACAAGATTTTGGCGGATATTTGCTGTGCCTATGATTGCAGGATGTGAATCAGGCACTTGAACAGTAGTTTCTGGAAATATTATTACTTCACGCACTTTTGCAACATTTATGCAAAAATGGTATGGCATATTTCCATTATTAATAATAAACTCCACGATTTCAAATTCATTTGTTCCTGTTTCTAATAATATACCATGATTTAGAGCCATAAATTATCTCCATTTGTAAATACTATTATTTTTATCACATGTTTAAATCTTTTGCAATAAGGAAAATAAAATATTATACTATATATAATAAAAATCAAGACTTTTTATAAGGTGAAATATAAAAATATCTTTAGTATATTTTTAAAATGCATATAAGTTTATAAAAGCTGATATATAAAATTATAAAAAAATGATAAATATATTAAAGTTTTTCTTGTAATATTATTGAAAATATGTAGTATTATGTATTATGATGAGAAAGTTATGTTTAGTAATAATTATCCTTATGATAAGCTTCAACAGTCTATGGGCTCAGCAGCTTTTTTTAAGAAAGGATAAATATTTTACAGAAGTATATTTAAAGCTTGATAAAAAAAATATCAAAAACATTGAAAAAGGTACAAATCAGGTAATTATATCTTTTCAAAACAGTATTAAGCAGCCTTTTTCTCAGGATATTAATGATGATTATGTATCAAGCATACAGGGCAGCGACAGAAGCTTTATAATTAATATTAAGCCTGATGCAGAGTTTTCTATTGTTAATGATGCTGCAGGTGTGAAAGTCGTAGCCACTAAATCTAAAACTAATGAAGATACTCTTTCAAGCTATGGTGTAGCAAAACCACTGCTTTCTACAAAATCTCAAGGGCTTGAAGATAAAAATATGCAGGATATGCTTGACCAGGCAGACAGATATATTGCGTCAAAACAGTTTGGGCAGGGTGCTCAAGTGCTGCAGCAGATACTTGCTTCTACTCAAAATGAGTTTTACAAACAGGAAGCTATGTATAAACTTGGTGAAACATATCTTTTAATAGGACAGTATGACGGCCTTTATTATGCAAGTGCTTATGAAATATTTGATGAATTTGTTAAGCAGTATCCAGATAACTTCCGCACTCCAGATGCACTGCTTAAATCTGCACAGGCAAAAGAAGATGCAAACCAGCAGTTTGAAGCTATCAATACATACTTAAAAATATATAATACAGTGCCTGATTTAGAAACAAAAAGAGATGCTTTGAAAAAAATGGCAGAACTTTATAAAAAAGTAGGTCAGGTTGATAAGGCAATAGAAACATATCTTTCATATCTCCGCAACTTTAAAACAGACCAGGATATTATTAACAGCGAAGTTGGTCAGATGTATTATGATATGAATGAAGAAAACTTAGCATTTGAATATTTTTCTACATTAAATCTTGATGAACTTTTAAACAGTCCAGATACTACTCTTGCACGGCTTAATTCTGTGGCAGATACTTTTTATAAAAAGAACAGGTTAGAGCCTGCCTTAAAGCTTTATACACATATATATGAAAAATATCCAGATGATGCATCAGCTAATACTGCAATTTTCAGAGCAGCATCTATTCTGCATAATACTGGCAGGGATACAGATGCAGACCAGCTTTTATTAAGACTTAAACAGCTTTATCCAGACAGAGAAGGAGGCCAGAGAGCTACTATTGAGTATGCAGAAAAATACTTAAATATAAAGCCTTATGAATACTGGAATAAGTTTTTTGAAGATTTATTTACAAGGCCTGATTCTTACGGACTTCATGAACAAGCAAAATATATGCTTATAAAAACATTATATAAAGAAAACAGAATGGCAGAAGCTGTTGATATGATATCAAACTTTTTAGGAATGTATCCTGAAAGTAAATATTATGATGAGTTAAACACTATAAAAGAAGATTATATGTTTGCTCAGCTTTTAGATGTATATAATAAAAAAGATTATGTTACAGCAGAGCCTCTTATAAACAGATTTAATACAGAGTATCCAAACTCTAAATATAAACCTAGAACAGATATTATGCTTAATGAAATAAAATACGGCAAAATTGACGACATTTATAAAAATAATGATTATAAAAGTGTAATTTCTTTTGCTAAGGCTCAGCTTGCTTCCCCTGACCCTGCAAAATACGGAGATATTGCAAGGTGGGAAGCTTTACTTGATGAAGCAACATATAAAGATATTAATGTAATATACGGCTCTAAAAACTTTCCTGCAGCAAGAGCGGGAGCAAAAGAATATCTTGATAAGTTTAAAAGAGGCAAATACAGAAAAGAAGTTTCTGCAATATTAGAAAATTCTGTGCTTAAACCTATGGAAGAATCATACAAGGCTCTTGATTATCCATCAGTTGTGCAGCTTTATGATGCAAATTCTGACTGGATAAGCACATGGAATAATAAAGCTTTTCAAGATAAAGTAAAAACTATGGTTGCAATGAGCGTTTACAGGCTTGGTTCACCAAGCAAGGCAAGAACTTTTTATGCTGAAATTACACCAAACCCTTCAAATATGGACTATGCAGTGCTTGGCTATCTTTTAGGCGATAAAAACTTAAAAGCTGATGTAAACAGCTTTGATAAAGATACATTTAAATATATTACCAGCGAACTGGAACAGCTTGATACCGATATGGCTGTATCACTGCTTGATAAATATACAAGAGATAAAAAATATGCACTCAGCTTAAAATACTCTCTTGCTAAAAATATACCAAGTGATGCAAAACGCCAGCAAATTCTTATGAGTATATATGATACTGTCAGGCAGGATGCTGGAGCAAGGTTTGAAGGCAGTAATAATGTTTATATGGATATAGGATTAATTTTTTACAGGAAAAATGACTTTAAAAATGCAGTGCTTCCATTAAAACAGTTTACTGATAATTATAAGGAAAAAGATGACAGACGAGCAGAAGCTTTATATTATCTTGGTAAATCATTTATTAATATGGGTGATATTCAGCGTGGGTATAATTATTATAATGATATAATATCAAATATTCCTTCAAGCATATATGCAGGTATAGCAAAAGGCGAGATGGAAGAAGATGAATGGCGTAAAAACCTTAATAAATAATGTGAAGTAAGGTGATAAATTGTCAGATATACAGAATATAGATGTAAATTTATTAAAAGAAGTTGTTGATGCAGTAAACAGAACAACAGAAAGTTTAAAAGAATCTTATGCTCTTTTACAGAAAAAATTAGAACAGACTCAAGGTCTTTTAGATTCTGTGCTTGATAATACAAACTCTGCTATTATTGCTCAGGATAATAAAAACGGTGTGTTTTTAAAAAACAGGCGGGCAAAAGAATTAATAGAAGAGCTTGGGTATGATAAAGTTTTTGGAATATTAAGCTCATTTAATACAACCGGCGTTCATGATTATGATGATGAAGGCAGAAGATATTTCAGGTTAAGCGTTAGTGCTTTAAAATCAGAAGATTCTGAAGGATTTGTATATGTAATGGATGATATTACAAGGCTCAAAAAGTTTGAGCAGGAAAAGCAGAGAAACGAAAGGCTTCGTATTATGGGTGAAATGGCTGCAAATATTGCTCATGAAGTAAGAAACCCGCTTGGCTCTATTGAACTATATGCTTCACTTTTAGCAAGGGATTTAGAACAGGAACCTGATAAAAAAAGGCTTACAACATCAATAATAAAAGGTGTCCGCACTATTAATGCAGTTATAAGCAATACACTGCTTTTTGCAAAAGAAATTAAAATAAACCCCTCTAAATATGTGCTTGTAGATATTGTTGATGAAGTAGTTCTTTATCTGCAGCATATAATAAGAGATAAAAAAGTAAGAGTTATAAACAAGCTTGATGAAGAACATATTGTTTTTTGTGATGAAGATATGTATAAGCAGGTTATAATGAATTTAATAGGTAATGCAGTAGATGCTGTAAATGCTGGCGGCGAGATTACTGTTACTTCTGAAATGACAGAAAAAGCAACTGTTCTTCACATTAGAGATAACGGATGTGGAATAGATGAAGATATGCTTTCTCGTCTTTTTATGCCATTTCAAACAACAAAAGCAAAAGGCACTGGATTAGGTCTTTCTATATCTTATAAAATTATAAAAGCACATGGTGGAGATATTATTGCAGAAAGCAATGGCAGAGATTATACAATGTTTACTGTAACACTGCCTTCTGCTGAATATGCTGCGGTATCTGGTGGAGAAAATAATGATTGATAAGAATATTTTAATAGTTGATGATGATGACAATATGCGGGAAGCAATGAAAGAAACTGTATTAAGGCTTGGAGTAGGCGTTGATACAGCTGAGAATGGTCGCATTGGTTTTGAAAAAGCAACAAAAAAAGTATATGATTTAATCATAAGTGATATGCGTATGCCTGAAATTGACGGGCTTTCTATGTTTGAAATGTTAAAGGCAACAGGTATAAAAACACCAGTATGCTTTGTAACAGCTTATGGCTCAGTAACTGGTGCAGTAGAAGCTTTAAAAATAGGTGCTTATGACTATATATTAAAGCCATTCTCACCAGAAGTTATAGAAGAATTAATCAGAAGAACATTTGAACTGGCAGGAAGCACAAGCAGTGCATCAGGAAATGTGCCTTCAGAAGAAAATGCACAAAAAAGTACTGTATACAAAAGTGCTTATATGGAGCATATTTTTTCTTTGGCAAAAGATGTGGCAGAAAGCGAAGCAACAGTTTTAATTACTGGGGAATCTGGAACAGGTAAAGAAGTGCTTGCAAGGTTTATTCATGAAAATTCTGGTCATGCGAAAGGTCCATTTGTAGCAGTAAACTGTGCAGCAATACCAGAAAACTTAATAGAAAGTGAGCTTTTTGGTTATGAAAAAGGTGCATTTACTGGTGCAGTTAATAAAAAAATAGGTAAATTTGAAGCAGCTGACGGTGGAACAATTTTACTTGATGAAATAGGTGAAATTCCTATACATTTACAGGCAAAACTTTTAAGGGTGCTGCAGGAAAGAGAAGTGGAAAGGCTTGGTGCATTAAAGCCTTCCAAAATAAATACAAGAGTGCTTGCTACTACTAATAGAAACTTAAAAGCAATGAGTGAAGAAGGCTCGTTCAGAGAAGATTTATATTACAGGCTTAATGTTATCAGTATGGAACTTCCGCCTTTAAGGGATAGGAAAGAAGATGTGGCAGATTTGTCATCATTTTTTATAAAAAAATATTCAGAAATAAATAAAAAACCAGTTAAGCCACTTTCAGATGATGCATTAAAAACACTGCAAAATTATGAATGGCCTGGTAATGTTAGGGAGCTTGAACATACTATTGAAAGAGCTGTTGTTCTTTCAAAAACTGCTGAAATTACATCAAAAGATTTATTTCTGCATGGTATAACTATTGCAGACTTTAAATCAAGCCCTAAAGAAGAAATAAAAGATATAGTAAAAGAATACAGGGAAGAAAAAGAAGTAAAAAATAATGCAGAAGAAAGCAAGGTTGATAATGCAGTAGGCAGAACAATTGCAGATATGGAGCAGGAGTTAATACTTAAAACTCTGCAGGATGTAGCAGGCAACAGAACAAAAGCTGCTGAAATATTAGGCATAACTGTAAGAACTTTAAGAAATAAATTAAATGAATACAGAGATGCAGGCATTGATGTGGAAGAATATTTAAAATAATAATCATATACATATATAAGGAGTATATTTTTGAAAGAAAAACTTACATTAATCATTGATAAAATCGTAAAAGATATGCTTAATAAGGCAGGAATTGCAGAAGAAGTATCTTTTACACTTGTTATACCAGAAAAAGAAGAACATGGTGATTTTGCATGTAATGCGTCTATGCAGCTTGTGCGTTATTTAAAGAAAAACCCTAAAATGATAGCAGAAGAAATATGCACAGCATTAGTTGAAAAAATGAATGGTCAGGTAACTGTAGATATTGCTGGCCCTGGATTTATAAATATAAAAACAACAAAAAGCTTTTTTGCTGAAACTGTGATGAATATTATTAATGATAAAAAATATTTTCATAACAATACAGGTAAAGGCAAAAAAGCAATGGTAGAGTTCGTCAGTGCAAACCCAACAGGACCTTTGCATATAGGTCATGGAAGAGGGGCTGCTTATGGTGATTCTGTTGCAAGAGTGCTTTCTATGTCTGGATATGATGTTACAAGAGAATATTATGTTAATGATGCAGGCAACCAGATGAATAATCTGGCATTAAGTGTATATTCCAGATATGCAGAGCTGCTAGGCAGAGCAGAAGAAGCACCATTTCCAGAAACAGGCTATCATGGAGATTATATAAAAAATATATCAGCAGAGCTTTTAAGAGAAAGAAAAGACATATTAGATATTGATAAAAAAGAAGCATTAGAAATATGCCTTGATATAGCTGTGAAAACTATTCAGGAAGATATAGATGATGATTTAAAAAAATTTAGAGTAGAATTTCATAATTACTTCAGCGAAAAAAGCCTTTATAAACAAGGCTTAATAGATAAAGCACTTGAAAAATTAAGCAAGTCTGGCAAAACTTTTGAGCTGGATGGAGCATTATGGCTTAATACTTCAAGCATGGGCGATGATAAAGACAGAGTATTGAGAAAATCTACAGGTGAATTTACTTATTTTACACCAGATATTGCATACCACCATAGTAAATATGACAGAGGATATGAATATTTAGTAGATATATGGGGAGCAGACCACCACGGTTACATTAAACGAATGCAGTGCGCTTTAGAGTGCTTAAACCATAATTTATCTACATTTAAAGTATCATTAATTCAGATGGTTAATTTAATACAGAATGGCGAAAAAATCAGTATGTCTACTAGAAGCGGCGAATTTATTCCGCTTTCATGGCTTATAGATGAAGTAGGTATTGATGCAGCAAGGTTTTTCTATAATATGAGAAGCCATGATGCACAGTTTGATTTTGATATAGATTTAGCAAAATCAAAATCAAATGACAACCCTGTATATTACATTCAATATGCACATGCAAGGGTACACAGCTTAATTGCAAATGCTGAAGATAAAGGCATAAAATATGAAAGAGGCAAAGGCTTGGAAAAAGCTCTTGGCACTGAAGAAATACAGCTTATAAAAAATATGATAAGGTTAAAATATGTTATTGAACTTGCAGCAATCCATTTAGAGCCTCATAGAGTTGCTTATCATTTACAGGAACTTGCTGCTGCATTCCATTCATATTATTACAGTAATAAAATATTAAACCCTGAAGATAAAGAGCTTACAACAGGCAGGCTTTCTTTATGCGAAGCTGTTGCTGTAACTATTAAGACAGGGCTTGAAATATTAGGTGTTTCTGCACCTGAAAAAATGTAGGTGTATTATGGCAGAAGATAATAAAAATTCGTTCAGGGATATGCTTTTAATCATATTTGTAGTACTTATATGTTTTGGTATTACAATATACGGTATAGCATATTTAACAGGTAAAGTATTTTCCAGCAGTCCAGAGCCGAAAATTGCAGAAAATGAAAGACCAAAAGAAGTAACAACTAACCCACAAGAAGGTGACACATTAACTTTTACATCAATGGGGGAAACAGCTGATGAAGTTATGCCTGATGAAGATAATATCCGCACAACAGTTACACCACCAAAGCAGAATAATGAGGAAATGGCAGCATTAGAAAGTATTACACCAATTCCTGCACCAGTAGTGGAAGAAAAACCAGTGCAGACAGTTTCTGATTCGGTAAAACAGCAGAGTAATAAAGAACCTGCAAAACCAAAAGAAGAAGTGAAGAAAAACTCCCCTGTAAAAAAAGCAGAGCAGGCACAGCCAAAACAGGAAGTTAAACCAAAACCTGCACCTAAAAAAGAAGAAACTAAAAAAGAAACTGTAAGAACAGCACCACCTGCACAGACTGGGGCTTTTGTAGTACAGCTTCTTGCTGTGCAGTCAAGAGATGCTGCAGAAAAAGAGGCAGCAAAATATAGAAGTAAATATCCAGATGTATTTATAAAGCAGGTAAGTATAGACGGTAAAACATGGTACAGAGTGCGTCTTGGAGTAAGTGCTACAAAAGAACAGGCACAGCAGAAAGCAAATAAAGTAGCATCTGAATTTAAAATAAAACCTATTGTTACTAAAAATAACTAATATATGAAGAAGTTATCAGTATTAATATTTGTTTTTGTATTTTACAGTGCAGTTTACGGTGAAACTGTAATTTCCAGTGAAGATATATATTTAATCAATGGAGCACAGGTATTTGTTCTTGATGAAAAGTATAAGGGCAATCTTGACTTATTTTTTAAGGAAGTAAAATCAAAAGGTATTAATACTGTTTTTTTCAGAGTTTTTCATAACAGTAAAGACAGAAGCCATTTAAATATGCCTGTAACTTGCGAAAGCGGTGTATATTTTGAAACAAAGTATGCCTGCTCTATCAATACTCTGTTAAAAGATATGGTAAATTATGCCCATAAAAATAATATTAAACTTTATGCATGGATGGCAACCCGTTCACTTTCTTTTTTAAAAACAGCAGACAATATGAGTATGAGTTTAAGTGCAGAAGGCAGTGATGTAACAGGCTATGGAGCAAATATATTTAAAAAAGAAGTGCGTGATACTTTACTTAACCTTTTTGAAGATTTAGCAAAGTATGATATTGACGGTATACTTTTTCAGGATGATTTTATCATCAAATATACAGAAGGCAGTGATAAATATGCGGCTGCACTTTTTAAGGAAGAAACGGGTATAGAAGTAAAAAAAGAAAACTTTTTTAAAAGCATAAAAGAATATAATGGCAGAAAAGTTTTTTCTGAATATAAAGATGAGTTTTATGTATGGGCAGAATGGAAAAGCAGCCAGCTTGCCTTATTATTTAAGGAATTAAAAGAGCGGGCAAAAACAGTAAACCCTATAATAAAGTTTGCCGCAAATATATATTATGAAACACCAGTTGATGAGGCGGCAGCACTTGCATGGTATTCTCAAAAATTATCCACACTAAAATCTGCAGGGGCAGATTATTTTGCAGTTATGGGTTATTTTGAGCAAATAAGCAGTGAGCAGAAACTAGCAAGGGCAGAAACAGCATCACTTATTGGCAGTATTGCAGAAAATGCAGTAAAAGCAATGGGTAATGAAAAAGCAGTTATTGTGAAACTGCAATCCAGATCATTTTTAGGCAAAGGAATGCTTTCTTATGATGATTATAAGCTTGTATGCAGGCAGGTAAAACTTGCAGGCAATGTCAGTTATGCTGTAGTACCAGTGTTTTCTTCTGATGATATTTATGTGTGTCCAAAGTAGATAATATAAGATAAATTTTGTCTTTGTTGAAGAAAATGTGATGAAAGATTTTTATGAATTAATATTATTTATAAGTATGTTATATATATTGTAATAAAATAAAACACTTTTTTATAAAATATTTCTTGCAAAATTCTAAAAAAAGTTTATTCAATAATAATAACAATAATATAAAAAAGGAGCAATCTATGAAAGTAGGAGTAATAGGTGGAGGTATTTCTGGCGTATCTCTTGCATTAAAACTTAGTTTATTAAAAGAGCAGGGAAAAGATATAGATATTACACTTCTGGAAGCATCAAATAGATTAGGCGGCACAATAGATTCTGTTCATAAAGAAGGTTATGTGATAGAATCTGGTACAAATGGTTTTTTAGACAGTAAACCATTTACATTAGAAGTATTTGAAGAAGCTGGTTTAAAAAATAAACTTGTAAGAAGCAACGATAATGCAAGAATCAGATATATTCAAAGATATGGTGCATTACAAAGACTTCCTGAAGGAGCTGGAGCATTCCTTACATCAAAACTTTTAAGTTTTGGCGGAAAAATGCGTTTAGCAAAAGAGTTCTTTGTTCCACAGAAAAAAGATGACAGTGATGAAACACTGGCACATTTTGCAGAAAGAAGGCTTGGCAGAGAAGCACTTGATTATTTAATAGGGCCTATGGTATCAGGCGTCTTTGCAGGCAACCCAGAAAAAATGAGCTTACAGTCTTGTTTTCCTGTAATATATGACTTAGAAAAAACATATGGTGGCTTAATAAAAGGTATGTTTAAAAAACCTAAAAAGAAAAGCGGACCTGCAGGTCCCGGCGGAGCATTAACAAGTTATGAGGGCGGTATGGGAGAATCTGTTAAAGATTTGGCTCGTGTTGCAGAAAGCAAAGGTGTAAAAATATATTTAGAAAACCCTGCAGAAAAAGTTGTAAAAAAAGATGGCAAATATATTGTAACAAGCAGCAATAAAGAATATGAGTTTGATGTGCTTGCTGTATGTGCTCCAGCTTATGCAGGCGGTAAATTCTTAAAAGAATTAGACAGCGAACTTGCAGATATTTTATCAAGCATACCTTATGCACCAATGTTTGTTGCAGGCTTAGGCTTTAACAGTGAAGATATAGAAGATGATATTCATGGCTTTGGTTACCTTATACCTAAAAAAGAAAATATGCGTATATTAGGTGCATTATTTACATCAAGTATGTTTCCTATACAGGCACCACAGGGTAAAAAATTCCTTAGAATTATGGCAGGCGGCGATACTAATCATGAGCTTATGCAAAAAAGCGAAGAAGAACTGCTTAAAATATGTTTAGAAGATGTAACTAAAGTTTTAGGTGTTAAAAAAGACCCATATATGATACAGACATTTAAAGTAATGAGAGCAATACCGCAATATCACACAGGTCATCGTGAGAAAGTTGCAAAAATAGAAGAAGTTACTTCAAAATTAGGCAATATTTATATCGGTGGTAATGTACTTTATGGTATAGGTTTAAATGACTGTACAAAAACAAGTAAACTTATAGCTGATAAAATAGCGGAGCGGTTATAAATTTGTGTGTATATCAATATGTATTTAATATTAAGTAATGCGGGCAGTTTGCATGGGTAAATTATTAAATATAGATGCAGCTATTATTGTGTTCTTTATGCTTATTTTTATTCCGCCTGTTGTTTCTGGTTTCGTATTAAGCAAATATGTTTCAGGCAGAATAGTAGAAGAAAAGACAAATAAGCTTTATGGTATAGCCAATACTCTTGATAAGTTATTAATTTCTGACTATAATACAATACTTGAAAAATATAATATGCAGAACGCTTCCAAAGAAGATAAAATTAAAGTATTATCAAAAGAGTTGTCCCCTGTATCTGATACTGTTGTATCAGGATTTAAAGATACAGGTATAGGTTATTACAGCAGGGAACTTGATGCAATAATAACATATTCTCCATCTGAAAAAATGAACTGGACCGTAGGTATGCCTATAAGTAAAAACCACAATGGGCGGGAAGCTATGGCAACTAAACAGTGGATTTCATACGGGGGGGGGAATTAATATGGGGCAATGGAATTGCCGTCTTTTTTCCTATTATAAGAAATAATGAATCTATTGGCTATATATGGGCTGTGGAACTTGATGAGAATATAAATAAAGAATTATTTCCAATGTATGTAAATATTGCATTAGCTGTATCTATTCTCATAGGTATAGGTATTGCAGTTTTCAGTATATTCTTATCTAAATATAACGATAAAAAATATATAAGAAGTCTAAATGATTATATTAAATGTATATCTTTAGATAACAGTATCCGACTGCCTGCAATGCAGGGAATATATGGTGAAATAAATAATACAATAAATTTACTTTCCAACCAGTTTATAGAGCAGAAAGAAATAGAAACAAGAATGTTAAAAGCAGAAAATATGCTTGTAGGCAGTTTCATTACTTTAAGCATAGCTCATGAAATAAAAAATCCTCTTATGTCTATAAAAGGTTTTTCAGACCTTATAAAAGAAAGCAGCAGTGATAATTCTATTATAAAATACACGAAAATCATTTCTGATGAAACTGAGCGAATTAATAAATTAATAGGAAACCTGCTTTCTGTATCCAAGAAAAATGATGTAATAAATGAAAAACACTGTATAAATAATTTAATTAATGAATCAGTTTCATTACTTCTACCAAATTTTCACAGGCATAATGTAAGTTATACTATTAAAAGTAATCAAGATTATTATATAATATGTGACAGTAATAGATTTAAGCAGATTATATTAAATATGCTTCTTAATTCATTATCAGCATTTGACGGCAGGGATAACAATAAAATAGAAATAATATTATCAGATACAGCAGAAAGCGGAATGCTTGCTGTGAGTATTAAAGATAACGGCTGCGGAATACCTGATTATATAATGCAGGATATCTTTCAGCCTTTTTGGACAACAAAATCAAACAGCACAGGTCTTGGGCTTTTTATAGTAAAAAGTTTTATAAATTCTATGGGCTGGCAGCTGCAGGTATCTTCATTAAAAGATTTATGGACATGTTTTACAATAACCATGCCACATATAAAGGAAGACTAAATGCCATATAAAGTATTAATAGCAGATGATGAGAAAAATATTGTAGATTTACTGCAGGAGATAGCTTTGCAGCTTGGGCTTGAAGTAGTAACTGCATTTGATGGCAGGCAGGCTTTAAATGTATTTGAAGAACATAAACCTGATTTTGTGTTGATGGATATTTCAATGCCTGTTATGGGTGGTATGCAGGCTATGGAGCTTATGAAGCAAATAAATGCAGACTGTCCTGTTATTTTAATTACAGCATTTGGCACAGTTGATATTGCGATAGAAGCCATACAAAATGGTGCTTTTGAGTATATAGTAAAGCCATCATCACTAAGTGAGATACGAGAAGTAATAGACAAAGTTACATCATATCTTACAATTATAAGAGAGCAGGTCCTTCCTCCGCAAAATACAAAAAAACTGGTAGGAGTAAGTGCTTCCATGCAGAATATTTTTAAAACTGCTGCAAAAATTGCTAAAACAGATGCAACAGTATTAATAACAGGTGAAAGCGGTAATGGCAAACAGATTATAGCTGAAACCATACATAATTTAAGCAGCAGACAAGGTAAGTTTGTTCAAATCAACTGTGGTAGTATTCCAGAAAATTTGATGGAAAGTGAATTATTTGGTTTTAATAAGGGTGCTTTTTCTGGTGCTGTTACTTCTAAAAAAGGCAGGTTTGAGCTTTCTCACAAAGGAAGTTTATTTTTAGATGAAATAGGTGAGCTGCCTAAAAGTATGCAGAGTAAACTTTTACATGCTATTCAAGAACGAGTTATCACTCCAATAGGAGCACCTGACAGTATCCCACTTGATTTGAGAATTATAGCTGCAACAAATAGAAACCTTGATGATATGGTAAATAAAGGATTATTCCGTTTAGACCTTTATCACCGTTTGAAAGTAATACATATACATGTGCCGCCTTTAAGAGAACGAAAAGATGATATAGAGCCGCTTATAAATCATTTTATATCTATGCTTGCAAAAAAATACAATAAACCTGTCCATACTATTGATAAACAGGTTTTACAGTGGTGTAAAAATTATTCATGGCCTGGTAATATTAGAGAGCTTAAAAACTTAATAGAAAGAATGATACTGCTGGATAATAGCATTACTTGTGAGAATATTTTTGCACAGCATATGCATAATAGTTCACAGGCTGATGGAGTTTATTCGCTTAATACACTTATAGAACAGCTTTTAAAGGAAAAAGACTTTACATCAATTATAAAATATTTTGAGAAAAGTGTTATAGAATATACACTTTTAAAATATGGCGGCAATAGAAGCCAATGTTCTAAACATCTAGGTATATCAAGAAGAAGTCTGCTTTATAAAATCAAAGAATATAATATAGAATAAACTATATCAAAATGTGCATTTATTTGCACAATCTATTATCTTATTTTATAAAAATATCTTTATTATCAAATATTTATATTAGTAAATAAGTGGCACTGCTCTTGCTCTTTTAATAAGTATATTATTTTAATAACAGGAGAGGCTGATATGTTTAAAAAATTTACGCATGCTTGTGTTACTTTAGTTCATAAGTATCTGCCAGACCCATTTTTGTTTGCAGTTATTCTTACATTAGTGGTATTTGGAATTACTATGCCTGTAACAAATCAAGGACCATTAGAAGTGGTTGCCCACTGGGGTAGGGGTGCATGGGACCTTTTAGGTTTCTCAATGCAGATGGCTCTTGTGCTGGTTTTGGGACAGGCACTTGCAGGAGCACCTCTTTTTAAAAGACTTCTTTCAACTCTTGCTTCAGTTCCAAAAAGTCCTCAGCAGGCAATTATGCTTGTTACAATTGTTGGTTTGATTGCAAACTGGGTAAACTGGGGTTTTGGATTAGTAATAAGTGCTATATTTGCAAAAGAGCTGGCAAAAAAAGTAAAAGGTGTTGATTATCCACTTTTGATAGCTGCTGCATACTCTACTTTTGTAATATGGCATGCTGGTTTAAGCGGTTCTGTGCCTTTAACTGTTGCAGGCGGTGGAGAAGCAGTAACAAAAGCAACAGGTGGAATAATAACAGAAGCTATCCCTACAAGTCTTACTTTATTTTCATCTTACAACCTTATTATGCTTGCAATTATATTTGTGTGTCTGCCTGTAATTATGGCTAAAATGATGCCGTCAAAAGATGAAGTTATAGAAATAGACCCTGCTCTTTTAGAAGATAATGAAGAAGATAAACCGCTTATAAAATCAGAACATACTCCATCTGAAAAACTTGAAAACAGTGTTATAGTAACAATCCTTATATCCCTTATAGGAGTTACATGGATTATTTATTACTTCTATAAAGGCGGCGGTTTAGGTTTAAATATTATCAATATGATATTTTTATTTGCAGGTATTATACTTCATAAAAGACCTATCAATTATGTTCGTGCAATAAGTCATGCAACAAAAAGTGCTGCAGGTATTATATTACAGTTTCCTTTTTATGCAGGTATTATGGGTATGATGGTTGGAACAAGCCCAGAGGGTGTTTCTCTGGCAGGCTCAATTTCTAATGCATTTGTAAATATTGCCAATGCAGATACTTTTCCTATATTTACATTTTTATCCGCAGGTATTGTCAATGTCTTTGTGCCATCAGGTGGTGGACAGTGGGCAGTGCAGGCTCCTATTATGATGCCTGCTGCTAAAGAGCTTGGAGTAGATTACTCTGTTACAGCTATGGCTATCGCATGGGGGGATGCATGGACAAATATGATACAGCCGTTTTGGGCACTGCCTGCATTAGGAATAGCTGGATTAGGTGCAAGAGACATTATGGGATACTGTATTATAACCCTTATCTTTGTAGGTTTGGTTGTATGCGGTGGTTTTTTCTTATTAACTTAAAAATATTTTGTGAGGTGATAAAATGAGAGATGTATATTTAGTTGCGGCATGCCGCACTCCAATAGGCAATTTTAATGGTGGATTAGCACCTTTGAGAGCACATGAATTAGGCTCTATTGCAATAAAAGAAGTATTAAACAGAGCAGGCATTAAACCTGAGCAGGTAGATGAAGTAATATTTGGTAATGTTTTGCAGGCAGGTGAAAAACAAGGTCCTGCAAGGCAGGCATCTATTAATGCAGGTATTCCTGTTGAAACACCAGCTTATTCTATAAATATCTTATGTGGTTCAGGTCTGAAATCTGTTATTTTAGCAGCTCAAAGTATAATGCTTGGTGAAAGTGATATTATTGTGGCAGGTGGTATGGAAAGTATGACTAATGCCCCTTACAGTCTTGATAAAGCAAGAAGCGGTTACCGAATGGGACACGGCACATTAAATGATACTATGATAAGCGATGGCTTAACAGATGCTTTTAATGATTATCATATGGGTATTACTGCTGAAAATTTAGCTGAAAAATATAATCTTTCTATGGACGAACAAAATGAATTTGCTCTTTCAAGCCAGCACAAAGCTCAAAAAGCTATTGAAGAAGGCAGATTTAATGATGAAATAGTACCAGTAACTATTAAAACAAGAAAAGGTGATGTTGTAATAGATAAAGATGAGTTTCCAAGAAAAGATGCAACTATTGAAGGGCTTTCAAAACTTAAACCAGCATTTAAAAAAGAAGGCACTGTAACAGCAGGCAATGCATCAGGTATTAATGACGGTGCTGCTGCAATAGTTTTAGCAAGTGAAGAAGCAGTTAAAAAATATGGTTTGAAACCTGTTGCAAAATATATTTCTTCAGCAACAGCAGGGGTGGAGCCATCTATTATGGGGATAGGACCTGTTCCCGCAGTTAAAAAAGCATTAGATAAAGGTGGCTTGAAACTTTCAGATATAGGGCTTATAGAAGCAAATGAAGCTTTTGCTGCTCAGTCATTAAGTGTAGGAAAAGAGCTTGGATTTAATACTGACATATTAAATGTAAATGGCGGAGCAATAGCTTTAGGACACCCTATTGGTGCAAGTGGTGCCAGAATATTAACAACTTTGCTTTATGAAATGAAAAGAAGAAATACAGATAAAGGGCTTGCTACTTTATGTGTAGGCGGCGGAATGGGCGTTGCTCTTATAGTAGAGCTTGTAAAATAAATACGGAGTATTTTTATGAAAAATAAAATGATTTCAATAGAAGAAGCTGCAAATATGCTTAAAAGCGGTATGACAGTAATGGCTGGCGGTTTTCTTGGCGTTGGTGGTCCTAATAAGATTATGGATGTTATTGCAGAAAAAGATATAAAAGATTTAACTCTTATTGCAAATGATACTGCTTTTATAGATACAGGTATAGGCAAACTTGTTGCAAAAAAAATGCTTAAAAAAGTTATAGCATCTCATATAGGAACAAATAAAGAAACAGGAAACCAAATGAATTCAGGCGAGCTTGAAGTGGAGCTTTCCCCACAAGGAACTTTGGCAGAGCGTGTAAGAGCAGGTGGATATGGACTTGGCGGCATTTTAACGCCAACAGGGATAGATACCGTAGTTGAAGATGGCAAACAGATTATTGAATCAGATGGTAAAAAATATATTCTTGAAAAGCCTTTAAAAGCAGAAATAGCATATTTGAAAGGTGCAAAAGCGGATAAAGACGGAAATATATTCTGTGCTAAATCAACTAAAAATTTCAATGCACTTATGGCATTTGCTGCTGATATTGTAGTTGTGGAAGTAGAAGAAATCATGGAAAGTGGCAATTTAGACCCAGAAATAATAACCATACCTTGTGTATTGGTAGATTATTTAGTTAAAGCATAGGAAGTGTATTATGGACGCAAAAACAATTATAGCAAAAAGAGTAGCAAAAGAAATAAAAGATGGTGATTTTATAAATTTAGGAATAGGTATTCCTACTATGGTAGTAAATCATATTCCATCTGATATGAAAGTTATTCTTCATTCAGAAAACGGGTTTATAGGGTTAGGACCAACTCCAGAGCCAGACAAAGCAGACAAAGACATAAGCAATGCAGGTGGTCAGCCTGCATCCATTGTTCCGGGTGGTATGTTTTTTGACAGTGCATTTTCATTTGGTCTTGTAAGAGGTGGTCATCTTGATGCAACAGTATTAGGTGCATTACAGGTTGACAGTGAAGGTAATCTTGCAAACTGGAATATTCCGGGAAAAATGGTTCCTGGTATGGGTGGTGCTATGGATTTGGTTGTAGGTGCTAAAAAAGTTATTTTAGCAATGGAACATACTGCAAAAGGAAATCCTAAAATACTTCCTAAATGCACTCTTCCATTAACAGCTTCTGAATGTGTTGATATGATAGTTACAGAAATGGCTGTTTTTAAAATAGAAAATAAAAAAATGATGCTTATTGAGCATGCGGAAAATGTAACACTGGAAGATATAAAAGCTGTTACTACAGCAGAATATTCTGTATCTCCTGATTTAAAAGTAATGGAGCTTTAATTTTTTATGGATATACTGCAGGAATTTAAAAATAAAGCAAAAAACAGATATAGGCATATAGTTCTGCCAGAAGGTTATGATGATAGAACAATTCAAGCAGCAGTAAAAATATGTGAGGAGGGCATTGCCCGCCTCACTGTTTTAGGTAATGAAGATGAAATTAAAAAAGGGCTTCTAAACTATGGTCTGAAAAAGGAATATATAGACAGCAAAAAATTGACTGTTATAAATCCTTTAAACTCCCCTTACCTGCAAGAGTGGACAGATATATACTATCAATCTCGCAAGTCAAAAGGGCTTACTATGGAAGAAGCTGAATCATCTATGAAAAATAATTTGTTTTTTGGCTCAATGCTTGTAAAACAAAAAATATGTGATGGACTTGTGGCAGGAGCAGCAAACACTACAAGCGATGTTCTTCGTTCGGCACTGCGGATAATAGGTGTAAAAAAAGGGCTTAATACTGTTTCTTCTTATTTCATTATAGTTACAAAAAATGAAAAGTTTGGAATAAACGGCATTCTTTTATTTGCAGATAGTGCAGTAAACCCAAACCCAGATGCACCTATGCTTGCAGATATTGCAGAAAGCACCGCTGAAAGCTGTAAAAAGATGATGGGAGTAGATGCAGTAGTTGCTATGCTTTCATTTTCCACAAAAGGCAGTGCGAAAACAGCAGAAACGGAAAAAGTGGCACAAGCTGCTCAAATATTAAAGGAAAGATGTCCTAATATAGCAGTAGATGGAGAAATGCAGCTTGATGCGGCACTTATAGATGAAGTAGGCAGGCGGAAAGCACCAGAAAGTGAAGTTGCAGGCAAAGCAAATGTTTTAATATTTCCTAATCTTGATGCAGGAAATATTGGATATAAATTAGTGGAAAGAATAGCTGAAGCAACAGCTATAGGTCCCATAATACAAGGGCTTAACAGTCCTGTAAATGATTTATCCCGTGGCTGTTCAGTTTATGATATAGTAAATGTAACAGCTATAACGGCAGTGCAGGTGGAATGATGTTAATATTAACTTTAAATTGTGGCAGCTCATCTCTCAAATGTCAATTATATGATGAAGCATCTGATAAAATAATTGCAAAAGCTGCAGCAGATAGAATAGGGCTTAGTGGTGCTGTTATCAGTGTAAAAAGTGATAACGGCGAAATAAATGTAAAAGATAAAGTTATTACAGACCATGAAGAAGCTATTGAAAGCATATTAAAGTGTTTTAAAGATTCTGCTGTTCTAAAAGATATAAATGAAATAGAAGCAGCTGGGCACAGAATTGTTCATGGCGGAGATTTATTCCAAAAAAGCACACTAATTAATGAAAGTGTTATACAGCAGATAGAATCAATCTCGCATCTTGCACCTTTGCATAATCCAGCAAATATTCTGGGTATAAGAGTATTGCAAAAAATACTTCCAAATATATCTCATGTCGCAGTATTTGATACAGCATTTCACTCAAGTATTCCAGAAAAGGCATATAGATATGCAGTTTGTGATGAATGGTATAGTAAATACAAAGTAAGGCGTTACGGATTTCACGGTTCAAGCCATCTGTATGTATCAAAAAGAACTGCTAAAATGCTTGGCAAACCTGCCAGTGAGTGCAATATGATTATTCTACATGTTGGAAATGGTGCAAGTATAACAGCTGTGGAAAACGGGCTTTCAGTAGATACATCTATGGGGATGACACCTCTTGAAGGGCTTACTATGGGCACACGATGTGGCGATATTGATGCCTCAGTTCCAGCTTTTATTGCTAAAATGACTGGAAAATGTATTGAAGATGTAAATGAAATTCTTTATAAACAGTCTGGACTTCTTGGAATAACAGGTAAATATTCTGACAGAAGAGATATAGAAGCAAATATGGAAACAGATATGCTGTGTAAGTTAGCTGTTGATATGGAATGTTACAGATTAAAAAAATACATAGGTTCTTATATGGCTGTTTTAAACAAAGTAGATGCTTTATCATTTACTGGTGGAGTTGGTGAAAATTCATCTTTAATTAGGGAAAAAACTCTTGAAAATCTTGAATATCTGGGTATTGAGATTGACAAAGAAAAAAATAGAAATTTAAAGCGGGGAGTAGAAACAGAAATATCTGCAAGCTCGTCAAAAATAAAAGTATTTGTTATCCCAACAGATGAAGAGATTGTTCTTACAGAAGATGTAATTGCAGTGTTAGATGGTAAATATAAAGACCACTCATCTTATATCTATTCATTTTTATAATTATATATATTTCAACCCATAATGTTATATGGGTTGAAATACTGCATATTACATAAATGTATAATCATTATAAGCAAAGCGAATAATCTATTCATCTGAAATTTTAAAATAATCTGTCCCCCTCGCATATTTTTTTGGAAAGAATATTTATAACTATATAATAATAAAAATAAAATGCATGCAAAGTTTAAAAATAGAGCTTAAAAATTAGTATATATTAATATGTCTTAATATCTGATTTTATAAGAATGCTCCCATGTTATTTTATTCTCTTTGCAACTTAATTTCTTATGAGCTGTTTTTATGGAATGATTTGCTGACTGCTTGTCTGAACGAAGTGAGTTGAGCAGCAAAGGAATTGGAGCATAAGGAATAAAATAACGAAAACTTTAATTCTTGAGATGTGCGGCGGCAGGATAGTTTAAGATATTTTACATATACATATTAATTAATAAAATAATTATTACATATTTTATTAATAACAGTTTTTTTAACCATAGCTCAAAAAAATGGTGTAAAACAGTAAAATATTCACTTGACATTTCCTATAAAATAAAAATATATAACAATATGAATAAAGTAAAAATCATATTAATTATTACAGTTTTATTATTATTTGCAGGCTGTGAAAAATATTTTTTCTTTCCAAAACAGCAGCTTTTTTATATGCCTGAAACATGTGCAAACAGCCCTGAAAATATTCTTGTGGAAACAAAGGAAGGCAAGCTTCTCCACAGCTGGTATTTTAAAACAAAAATAAAAAATCCTAAAGGCACAGTATTTTTTCTCCATGGCAATTCAAATAATATAAGCACAGAAAGTGTTGCAATGATGTGGCTTGTAGATAAAGGATATAATGTATTAACCTTTGATTACAGAGGATATGGCATATCTCAAGGCAAGCCTGATATAAAAGGTGTTCTGCAAGACGGTTTAGAATATACAGAAGCAGTATTTAAAGATAACAAAGTAGATAAAAGAAATATGGTGCTTTATGGTCAGAGTTTAGGCGGGGCAGTAGCTGCTCATATTGCAAGGTATTCCCCTTATGCAGATAAATTTAAAGTTCTTGTTTTAGAATCATCGTTTACATCATGGAGAAGTATTGCAAAAGAAGTGGCAGCAAGTAATTTTTTTACATATATATGGCAGTATGCTGTTACATGGAGTATACCAAAAGAGTATTCTTCACTTGATAACTTAAAAAACAGTAAAATCAAAAATACTATTATTATACATTCAGAAGCAGATAAACTTGTAAAGTTTGATAATGGAGAGGCACTATATAAAACAGCAAAAGAGCCAAAAATGATTCTGAAAGATGATTTTTCTAATCATGCACAAATTATCAGCAACCCACGGATAAGAAAAGATTTTTTAAATGCTCTTGATTTATATTTAAAGTAAAAAATGCTTAAAAACAGTATGATAAATAGGTTGACAAAATATATTTTCAATGATAGAAGTAAAAAAAGAATTTTTTTAGGAGGAATATACATGAAAAAAGTTTTTTTAGTATTACTCATTGTATCTATAATGGCACCAGCTGCATTTGCAGGTGCAGTTAGAAATAATGCTGGTTGTGGTATCGGAACATTATTATTTGAATCTATTGGCAAACCTAACGGTGGCTGGTTACTTCAAATGACAGCTTCTTGGACTAACTCAACATTATCAAATACTTTCTCTATGACTACTGGAACAATCAACTGTCAAGGTTCAATTAATAAAGTAGTCAGCACAGAAGTTTATGAATTTGTTACTGATAATATGGATAATCTTGCTAAAGATATAGCTATGGGTCACGGGGACACTATTAATTCTTTAGGCACTATGCTTGCTGTTAAAGATATAGATGCTTTCGCAAACAAATTACAGGCTAATTTCAGCGATATTTTCCCTAATGCAGATGTTCAATCTGATTCAGTTGCTAATAAAATTGTAGCACTCAGCTAATTAACATAATGATGGCATTTTATGCCATCTTTATTTTCTATGAAATATAAGATATTTCCACTATTTATTTTTATATTTATTCTCATTTTATTTCCAGTATTTTCTCAAGCAGAGCCAAGCCAGTATGGTAAAAAAATGGCAGAAAAAGCATTAAATGAAAAAATATATGATGAAAGAATGTGGCATGTGCTTATGGAGTATAAAAAGCCAGCAGGTAGAAAGCTGAGAAGTTTAGTAGATGATGAAAAATTCTTTTTAGCAGAAAATGGTAAATATTCGCCAAAAGATGAGCTTGAAGCTACTATACTTTCTTTATTTAATAATGATTTATCAAAAAATGATGATAACAGTCACCCAGTATGTGTTTTTGCAGGCAGACGGGAATGGTTAGTGGAAAGGCTCAATATAGATAGAAATAAACTGCCTGAAAAATCATGCACTAAATATAATGAATTTAAAAAAAAGATGGACCCTGCAAGTGTAACAGTAATATTTCCATTTATGTATCTTAAAAACCCTGCCAGTATGTTTGGACATACTATGATTAGAATAAATAATTCCAGCAATGACCCGCTTACTTCTTACAGTGTAACTTTTGCAGCTGATATGCCAGAAGATGTTAATGGAATTGAATATGTTACATTAGGTTTATTTGGTGGTTATTTTGGCTATTTTACCATTAAAGAATATTACAAAACTATATTTGAATATGGTAATATGGAAAACAGAGATATTTGGGAATATGATTTAAATCTTACAAAAGATGAAACAATAAAACTTTTTAATCATTTATGGGAAATGCAGGGTATTGGCAGTGATTACTATTTTTTTGATGAAAACTGCTCATATAATATGCTTATGCTGTTAGAATCCGCCCGTCCTGATTTATATTTATCTACAAGTATATTGTGGGAAGCTCCAACAGATACTATAAAAAAAATCAAAAAGAGCGGTTTAATAGATGATAAAAAATACAGACCATCCCATATAAAAATATTAGAAATATACTCTAAAGGACTGCCAAATAAAGCAGTTACACTTGCTCAGGATGTGGCAAAAGGAAAAAAAAATATTGAAGATATTAATAACAGTAATTATTCAGTAGAAGAAAAAGCCGCTATATATGATTTAGCAATAGAGGCTATGCGGTTTAATTTTCTGCAAAAAGAATATCTTACAGAACAGATAGTTAAAGATTATCAGGCAAATACAATAAACATACTTGCAAACAGGGCAAAGCTTGGGGTAGTAAGCCATAAAAAAATAGATGAGCCCGGCTCTCCTGATGAAGGTCATAATATCACACGAATAAGTATTGGAGTGGGGGCAGAAAATTTTAAAGATTTTTATACTGAAGCAGGATTTAAATTAGGTTTTCATGATTTAGATGATATAGATAAAGGGTTTATACAAAACAGCCAGCTTACTGTATTAGATGTAAATGTCAGGTGGAACACACGCACAAATGAAGTAACTGTGCCTGAAGCAGCATTATTAAGGTTTTCATCATATTCACCTGTAAGCCGTATGTCCAAATCACTTTCTTGGAAAATAGAAGCAGCAGGAGAGGAAAGGGATTATAAAAATGGCAGTTTTTTTACTCCATATATAAGTGGCGGCATTGGAGTTACTTTTGCAGATGGCGGTTTTTCATCCTGGATTATGGCAGATGTAGATTTAGCTTTTTCTGAAGGTTATAACCCTTACTGGACAGGGCTTGGTTTTGGCGGCGATGTTGGTTTAATGTATAGCTTTATTGGAGGTAAGTTTTTAGCCCGCGGTTATTACAGATATTTTGTGCTGGAAAATCTTGGTGCAGAATTTGGCGGTAATTTTACTTATACTATTCCTGTGACACAAAATAACTCAATAGAGATAAAATATGCTTATAAAAATCACTGGGAAATAGAAAACCATGATATAGGATTGTCATGGCGTTTCTATTTTTAAAATTTATATTTTTCTATATTTTTTTAATTTCCTAGCAACAAAATAAAGTATAGATAAAAATACTACGGCTGTAAATATCCATTTAATAATACTTAAAGGATAATTTACTAATACCTGTGGCATATTAGGGCACAGCCCCCCCCCATCATTAGTTCTGATTACTGGATTAAAATAAGCTATTGAGCCATTGTCAAAATAAACTGTTGCTCTAACATAGCTGTTATTATCTGCAATATTATATGAGCTTTCAGAAACATTGTAATATTCAGCCATAACTTTACCATTATCTGCAGAGAAAACAATTTTATCAACCATTCTATTTAATTTAATATTTAAAGTATTATCATCAACCTGCATAGATAAAAGTTGTGGATGAGTATCTAAAACTTTTACTTTTTCGCTTCTATCAAGCACAGCAATCGTATGTGGAACAGTTATGCCGTAAACTGCTCCACTTTTTAATGTGTCATATAATTTATCAGATTCTGTTTCCGGGTTTAATGGTATCATAGTAATATTTCTGCCAATATCTGTGTTTTTAAATACATTGTGGGTGTCATCACTTGCCAGTAAAAAAGCAGGTCTGCCGCTTGAAAGAGCAGTGTCCCAGTGGGAAACAGAGTGAGCAAATGTATTTACTACTTCCATTAAGTCATAGCCTGTAAGCTTCGTCATATATTCTACTTCTATACCATTTAAAAATGCAGGGTGAGCAAGAGTAACTATATCGTTATAAGGCTTAACTCTGTTAATGCGGTATTGTATCGTGTTTGGTCCCTGCCATAGTGGCTGGTCAAAATATTCTTTTCTTTTAGTGCCTATAAGCAGCATATGAGTTTTGAAAATATTTACACCATATTCTTGAGCAGGTACATAAGGAAAATCATAATATGGCGGCTTGCTTGTAATGTTATGATAGTTGGAAACTGTTGCAAAACCGTATTCTAAATCACGGTATGCTTTAAATACATCTTCTTCATTGTTTGCTCTGCCATTAGTCAGCCCGCCACCAAGCCTTGAATGCCCGTGAAAGTTTGCACGATAGTAGTGGGTGTTATCATAATCTTTATAAGGGTTATAAAATTTGTTACCGCTAAAAGATAAGCTTTCAGGAAATTTATATACAGGAGTAATTCCCCATACAACAAAACATATTAATAATGCAAATGAAATAATGCTTGCAAGGGTATAGAGAAAATATTTTAAAACTTTTAATACCATAACTTCTCCTTATGTTTATTGAAACAGTCTATTGAAAAGACAGTATAAAGTCAATAAAAGAATGATTCCATATTAATATCTGTAAAATCTAAAAACGATTGCAACATTTTAAGCAGTCATTTTTAGATTTTACAATTATGGTGCCAAATATAAAAAAATACTTGACAATTCAAGGTGTTTTCATTAAAAATATACCTTGCGACTTATCACACTGGCAAAATAAGAGCTCGGCGTGTTCCTTATATAATTAAGGTGCTTAATCTTATCAGTGGGAGAAAAAACTAAAGGAGATTTAATATGTCGTATATTTCTATGAAAAGCCTGTTAGAAGCAGGTGTTCACTTTGGTCACAGAACTAACCGCTGGAACCCTAAAATGTCTAAATATGTTTTTGGTGCTAGAAATGGTATCTACATTCTTGACCTTCAAAAAACTGTTCAATGCTTTAATAACGCATTTGAATTTACAAGAGATATGGCTAAACAAGGCTGCAGCTTTTTATTTGTAGGCACAAAAAAACAAGCTCAGGATGCTATTAAAGCAACTGCTGAGCAATGCGGTGCATACTACATTAATAACCGCTGGTTAGGCGGCACTCTTACTAACTTTAATACTATTAAAGGCAGAGTTGCAAGACTTAAAGAATTAGAAGAAATGTTTGCTACTGATTTTATCAAACGCTTTACTAAAAAAGAAGCTGCTCTTCTTAAAAAAGAATATGATAAATTGGAAAAGAACTTAGGCGGTATCAAGGATATGAAAAATATTCCTGATGTTATGTTTATAGTTGATGTTAATATGGAACAAAATGCAGTGTTAGAAGCTCATAAATTAGGTATACCTATAGTTGCTATCGTTGACACTAACTGCGACCCAGAAATGGTTGACTTTCCTATCCCTGGTAATGATGATGCTATCAGAGCTTGCCAGCTTATCGCAGGCAGACTTGCTGATGCTATCAACGAAGGAAGGCAGTCAACAGAACCTGAACTTGATGATATACCAGAAGAAGAGGTGAAATAATGGCTGAAATTACTGCATCACTTGTAAAAGAACTTCGTGAAAAAACTGGCGCAGGTATGATGGACTGCAAAAAAGCATTAGCAGAAACAGGCGGCGATTTAGAAAAAGCTGTTGATTTCCTCCGCACTAAAGGTTTGGCTGATGCTGCGAAAAAATCAAGCAGAGTTGCTGCTGAAGGTTTAGTTGTAACTTATATGTCTGATGATTTAAAAAATGGTGCTGTTGTTGAAGTAAACTGCGAAACAGACTTTGTTGCAAAAACTGATGATTTTATAAAATTTTCTAACGATATATGCAAACTTATTGCTGATAAAAAACCAGCTGATATGGATGCTTTAATGGCTCTTGACTATGAAGGGGTTTCTGTTGAAAAAACTATCGCAGAAAAAGTTGCAAAGATTGGTGAAAATATAAAAGTTCGCCGTTTTGCTCAAATTGATACTGCTGGCAGATTAGAAGCTTATATCCATGCAGGTGGTAAAATAGGTGTATTAGTTGAATTTGATAATGTATCAGACAGCGATAAAGAGATTGTTAGAGATGTTGCACTTCATATTTGTGCTGCTAACCCACTTTGCGTAAGCGATAAAGATTTAGACCCAGCTGTTATTGAACATGAAAAAGCTATCTATATCCAAAAAGCTAAAGAAAGTGGTAAACCTGATAATATTGTTGAAAAAATAGTTGAAGGCCAGGTTAATAAATTTAAACAAGAATCCTGCCTTGTAAGCCAAAAGTTTGTTAAAAATCCAGATGAGAGTATTGCTAAACTTTTAGGTGATAGAAAAGTTGTTCGCTTTACTAGATACCAGCTTGGCGAAGGTATTGAAAAGAAAAAAGAAGATTTTGCTGAAGAAGTTAGAAAACAGGCAGGTTTGTAAAAAATATACGGGAAGCATAAGCTTCCCTTTTTAATACAAATTTTTATTTCATTGTTAAAAACACACCTTATATTTTAGATAAACATATACAGATATCAAGCTTACAAACATATTTACTTGACTTTTGTAAAATCTAAAAACGATTGCAGCAGTTTAAGCAGAAGTTTTAAGTTCTCATAAAATATATCATTAGCCGATTTATAATTA
>CAJUJZ010000002.1:0-2263 GCA_910586745.1 uncultured Mucispirillum sp.
AAGAGATAAGTTTGGTGTAACAGCTGCTATTTTAGATGACGGATATCAGTATAAAAAACTGCAGAGAGATGTAAATATCTTACTTTTAGACCATAAAAGACCAATATCTACAGGTTTTCCTTTTCCTTTTGGATATTTAAGAGAGTTCCCTTCAAGTATAAGCCGTGCAGATATTATAGTATTTACAAGAGCATTAAATAATAATATACCAGAAAATGTAAAAGGCTTTATTAATAAGCAGAGTATATATTTCAGCAATACTGTATTTAACAGAGTAATATTAAAAAATGAAGTTGTAGAGCTTAAATATTTAAAGGGAGCAGTAACTGCTGCATATTCTGGTATTGCAAATAATGATGCTTTTTATCATACACTGCAGAATGCAGGGCTTGATATAAGATTTTTTACAGGTTTTGCTGACCATAAAATGCTTTCAGAAAAATCTATTAATGGTATTATCACTCAAGGCAGGAAAAAAGGTGCAGCACTTTTTATTACTACAGAAAAAGATTTTGTAAAACTGCCGCAGGAATATCAAAGTATTTTTGGCTATCTAAAAATGGATATAGATTTTAATAATAAAGATGCTTTCATTAATGAAATAGAAACTCGTGCTTCAAAATAGATATTGATTAAAGATTTATTTTATATTATATTTTTCATTGTTAAAAATTAAATAATAAGACAGATGTTATGTTCTGCCTGAATTATAAAGGTGATATATGAATCCATTAGCAAAAAACTTAAATGAAGTTATTGAAGTAAATAACCCTCACATTTTAGAAATGCTTTCAGATGTTGGTAAAGAAATGTTTATGCCTAAAGGAATATTAAGCCAAAGTGCAGAAGCAAAAGTAAAAGCAGCTAAATTTAATGCTACAATAGGTATTTCTACTGCAAAAGGCGAGCCAATGTATCTGATGAGTATGTATAAAAGATTTCAAGGTATTCTTCCTAAACATCTTTTCACTTATGCTCCAGCAGCAGGGCTTCCAGAATTAAGAGAGTTATGGGCAGCAAAAATTAAATCAGAAAATCCATCTTTACAGAATATACAAATGAGCAACCCTGTAGTGTGCAATGCTCTGACTAATGGTCTTGCAACAGCAGGCACATTATTTTTAAATAAAGGTGATTTTGTTGTTCTTCCAGATAAATTCTGGGGCAACTATCGTTTAATGTTCAGCACATTAATTGGTGCAGAAATAGCAACTTATGAAACTTTTAATGCAAATAACGGCTATAATGTGGAAGGTCTTTTAAAAACAGTAAAAGAATGTGGTATGAAAAATAAAAAAGTTTTTGTAGTGCTTAACTTCCCTAATAACCCTACAGGCTACACCTTAACAAAAGATGAGGCAGTAAAATTAAGTGACGGTTTAGTAGAAGCAGCAGAAAGCGGCATAAATGTTATAGCAGTAAGCGATGATGCATACTTCGGTTTATTTTTTGATGATGTATTAAAAGAATCATTATTCAGTATGCTTGCAGGTAGAAGTGAGCGTCTTTTAGCTGTTAAAGTGGACGGCATTACAAAAGAAAGTTTTGCATGGGGTTTTCGTGTAGGTTTTATTACATTTGGAGAGACAATAAAAGGCGATAATTCGGCACTTTTTAAAGCACTTGAAACAAAAGCAACAGGCTATTTAAGGTCAACAATATCAAGTGCACCACATCCAAGCCAGTCTATTACTATTGATGTTTTAAAAGAACCATCTTTTAAAGAAGAAAGAAGCAAATTAAATGCTGTTATTGAAGAAAGATGCAAAAAAGTTAAATCTATCTTTGATAAAGGCTTATATTCAGATGAATTTACTCCATACCCATTTAACTCAGGTTATTTTATGTGTATAAGATTAAAAAATGTTGATGCAGAAACTCTGCGTCTTACATTACTTGATAAATACGGCATAGGGGTAATCAGCACAAACCAGACAGATATAAGAATCGCATTTTCCAGTGTAGATGTGGAGAATATTGAAGAGTTGTATTCTATCATCTATCAGTGCTGCAAATCTCTTACAGCATAGTCGGCTTAATCTTTTTGATTTATACGGCGTTGGTATTTTTTTGCCTTGCTCATTTACCAGCTATGTAAACTCGCATCGGCAAAAAAATATCCGCCTTGTCTAAATCAAAAATCTTTAAGCCTTGTGCGGCTTTTATAAACTTCATTGCTGAATTTATAAGCCGCCTAGCATAAAAGTAAAATCTTTATACTTCTTTACGGCTTAATCTTTTTTGTTTATATTGCGTTGTTTTA
>CAJUJZ010000002.1:2363-48163 GCA_910586745.1 uncultured Mucispirillum sp.
AAATCTTACTTCGGTCATTTACTATTATTGTAAACTCCCTTGTAAGATTTTAAAGCCGCCTTGTCTAAATAAAAAATTTTTAAGCCTTTTCGGTTTAATCTTTTTTGTTTATATTGTGTTGTTTTAAAATCTTACTTCGGTCATTTACTATTATTGTAAACTCCCTTGTAAGATTTTAAAGTCGCCTTATCTAAACAAAAAATCTTTAAGCCTTTTCATCTTAAGCTTTTTAACAAATTATCTTTCAATTTTAGGATAAAATTGCTTTAGTAAGTGCAGGAGCATTCACTGCGACTAAACGCTTAAATAAAAAATACAAGGATGTATTTTTTATTATAGTTTAATAGTAAACTTCATTGCTGAATTTATAAGCCGCCTAGCATAAAAGTAAAATATTTATACTTCTTTACAGCATAGGCGGCTTAATCTTTTGTAACAAATTACCCCTTTATTTGTTTTGATAATAGCATCGTGTCATTCTGAGCACAGCGAAGAATCTAAAAGATATATAAAAAATTTAAAAATCTATAGAATATCTAAATTACTTTAAAAAATAGAAAACTAAAAACCCCTGTAAATATATTACAGGGGCAAAAGTTTAGGTGATTATATAAATTATTAGAATAATTTATATCGGTTATTATTTTCTTTTTGCTGTGTGTTTTCTTTACAGTAATTTTGCAACACATCTTGTATTGTAAGCAGGCTTACTGTGCCATTAATATTATATGTTTGAGTTGCACCAGTTTTTAATGTTGTGTTTAACTCAGCAATATAATTTCCACTTTTAGAAATATCTGCTAACTCAACAGTGAAGAAGCAGTTTTCTTGTCCTTCAGGTATAGATATTTCTGTATCTGTAACTGTGCAGCTGTTGTGCATTGTGCCTGCAACTTTAAATTTATCTTTATTTGTACCAGTTATTTCATAACTTGTGATTTTTTCACCATTTTTTAATATACCTGCATAAAAATCAGTATTTCCACTTGATGTTGCATAATATTCAGGTTGGAATGTTTTAATATAATTTGTTGCATCCAATATATTGTAATAATATTTTGCATTGATTTCTATATTTACATTGTAATATGGGTTTCCTTCTTGTTTAGGAGTAAATTTGATAGGTGAAATATAGCTATTTGCTTTAACTTTTAAAGAGCAGCCACTATCATTTTTTACTGTAAGAGTTTTAGGATATGTATCATTTGAAATTGAGCATTTGTCATCATTAGAAGTTAAAGTTGCTCCATAAATATTAAATGTATAGTCGCCTTTTTTTGCTGGCAGGTTAAAATCTTTCTCATAAGAAACTAGATTTAAATTAGAAATATTACCAGAAACTGAATATTCAGCAGGTATTTTCACATTAATATATTCTGGTGATTTATTGCCGTTGCTGTCTTCTGCATAGTTATAAATATACCATTCTTCATATCTACTACTATTCATTACTTGCTCATAAGTAGGAACAGTATCAGGTGTTGGGCATATTGATTTTATATCAGCACTGTAGTTCACATTTAGCTCTAATAATTCTGTATCAAGTTTGGTTGGTGCAAAACTATATACTAGTGTGCAAGATTCACCAACTGGTAAGGTATGTGATATATCACTAGAGATTGTTCCATCAGGGTTTGTTTTAAAATTACAAGTAGATTTTGCTTTATCAATTGTAATTTTACTATTATAACTATTATAGCTATTAAAATATGCATATAACTCAGCAGATGAAGCAAATGGATTAGTAAAAGTAATAGTTTTTTCTGCTGATTCATTAATTTTAGCAGTATGGTTATCATTAATAATGATTGTAGGGTCATCGTATGATGGTGGATTATCTGAAGATTTGTCATCATCAGCGCAAGCTGCTAAACCAAGAATAAGCAGGCATGCAAAAGTTAAATTTTTTAGTTTTTTCATAAATTCCTCCATTATAATAAAAAGATGTGGCATTATAGCGGGGGGGGGATTTTGTCAAGTGTTTTTTACATTTTTTTAAAAAATATAAAAAAGCTCTTAAATTATGTGAGTAATTTATAAGATATTAAATATATTCTTGAATATAACTTAATTTATGATATAGTATCTCACTAAAAAAATAATAAAAAGGGATAATGATATATGGAATTACTTTCTCCTGCTGGAAATTTTGAAAAATTAAAAGCTGCTGTTCGTTTTGGAGCAGATGCAGTATTTATGGGTGGTCCTGCTTTTGGATTAAGAGCAAATGCAGGCAATTTTTCATTTGATGAAATGGAAGAAGCCTTTAAATACCTGCATGACAGGGGTAAAAAAGGATATGTTACTGTTAATATCTATCCACAGACTAATGAGCTTGAACACATTAGGCAGTATCTTAAAAAATGCGAGCAGTTAGGGGCAGATTCGTTGATTATAAGTGACCCTGGTATATTTTCAATAGTTAAACAGGAAGGTATAAAAACTCCTGTATCAATAAGTACTCAGGCAAATACAACAAACCTTGCTGCTGTTAATTTCTGGGCATCTCTTGGAGCAAACCGTGTTATTATGGCAAGGGAAGTCCGAAAAGAAGATTTAATAGAAATTATGAAACATGCAGAGTGTGAAGTAGAAACATTTATTCATGGAGCAATCTGCATATCTATGAGTGGCAGATGTTTAATAAGCTCATATATGACAGGAAAAGATGCAAATAATGGAGAATGCACTCATCCATGCAGATGGAATTATTCTTTAATGGAAGAAAAACGGGACGGAGAATATTTTCCAGTATATGAAGATGAAAGAGGCACATATTTATATAACTCTAAAGACTTATGTCTGCTTGATAGAATAGGTGAGCTTGTAAAAATGGGCTCTGCCAGCGGTAAAATAGAAGGCAGAATGAAAAGTATAATGTATGTTTCTATTGTAACAGGTGTATACAGGCAGGCAATAGATTTAGCTAAAAAAAATGCAGATAATTATAAAGTGCTGCCAGAATGGCGTCATTTACTTGAAAGTGTAAGCAACAGGGGATATATAGAAGGTTTTTATGGCGGAGAATATGATGCAAATGCAATAAACAGAGAAACAAGCGGGTATTCACGCTCTGCTGCCTTTTTAGGTGTAGCATTAAAAGACAGCTTAAATGATGAACTAGAAATTACATGCAGAGCAAAATTTGCACCAAATGAAGAAATAACTATCCTTATGCCTGATTTGAAAAAACTTAATGTTACACCAGAAATAGTTTTAGATGAAGGCGGTAATAAAGTAGAATCTACAAGACCTAACTATATTTATAAAATACCACTTAAAGATAAAGTAGAAGAAGGCTCACTTATTATGAGGTTTTAAAAATGGATGCAGAAAATCGCATAAAAGAGCTTATAGATCTTTTAAATAGTTACAGTAAAGCATATTATATTGATAACAGCCCGCTTATTTCTGATGTGGAATATGATAAGCTTTATAAGGAACTGGAAGATTTAGAAAAAAAATATCCTGAATATATTATAGAAAACAGCCCTACGAAAACAGTGGGTGCTAAACAGGATAATAAAATAACAACAATTACTCATGAAATTCCAATGTATTCTCTTGAAAACTCATATTCAATTGCTGATATTAAAGAGTTTTATACAAGGCTTTACAAGCTTTTTGGTTTAAATCCAGAAGTTACTGTTGAAGTAAAAATGGATGGTGCTGCATTGTCTGTTACCTATGATAATGGCATACTGCAGCAGATTGTAACAAGGGGCGATGGCAAATCTGGTGAAGATATTACAAATACTGCCATAATAAATAACCTGCCAAAAGAGACAGCATATAAGGGCAGGCTTATTCTTCGCGGTGAAGTGGTTATGCCAAAGGATGTGTTTAAACAGCTGAATAAAGTAAGGGGTGAAATGGGGCAGCCATTATTTGCAAATCCAAGAAATGCAGCAAGCGGAAGTTTAAAACTTATTAATATTAAAGAAGCATCTTCCAGAGGGCTTGAAATTTATATATATGGTGTTGCCTATTGTGATGAAGAATTTTTAACACATAAGGCTTCTCTTGATTTCTGCAAAGAAAATAATCTTCCTGTAAGTCAGTATTTATATGTATGTTCATCGATTGATGAAGTGGAGCAGGCTTTATCAACTATAGAAGATATGCGTTTTTCACTGCCTTATGATATAGATGGTGCAGTAATAAAAGTTAATAACAAAGATTATCAGGAAGAAGCAGGCTGGACTGCAAAATTTCCACGCTGGGCAATAGCTTATAAGTATAAGGCTCAGCAGGTTTCAACAAAGCTTTTAGATGTAATATTTCAGGTGGGCAGAACTGGTGCTGTTACGCCTGTTGCGGTGCTTGAGCCTGTGATTATTTCTGGCTCTACTGTATCAAGAGCAAGCCTTCATAATGAAGATGAAGTTAAAAGATTAAATATAATGACAGGCGATACTGTATTTATAGAAAAAGGCGGAGAAATTATTCCTAAAGTAGTAAGTGTGCAGGAAAAATTAAGGCCGCATAATGCAAAAGAGATAGTTTTTCCAGATAAATGCCCTATATGTGATTCTTCACTTGAAATAAGTGATGATGATGCAAAAAGAAGATGTAAAAATATAGAATGTCCGGCACTTGTGCAAGGCTCTATTATCCATTTTGCAAGCCGTGATGCTATGGATATTAAAGGGCTTGGAGAAAAAGTGGTAGAAGAACTTTATAATGCTCATCTTATAAATAATTATGCAGATATATATGAATTAAATACATCTCAGCTTGAAAATAGAGAAGGTTGGGGAGAAGTTTCTGCCATTAATTTAATTAATGCAATAAATGATAGTAAAAATATACCTTTTGAAAGGGTTCTTTTTGCTTTAGGTTTGCGTCATGTTGGTGCTGTTGCTGCAAAATTAATTGCAGAGCATTTTCAAAGTATGGATAATTTAATGAATGCCAGCTTTAATGATTTAGAGCAGGTAAAAGGTGTAGGAGAAGAAACTGCAAAATCTGTACTTTTATCTATGCATGATAAAAATATGCAGGAAATTATTGCAAGGCTTAAATCCTATGGTCTGCAGATGGAATATGTAAGCAGTGTAACAGGCAGCAGCTTAAAAGGAAATAGCTTTTTAATTACAGGCACACTTGATAAGCCAAGAAAATATTATGAAGACTTAATTGTACAAAACGGCGGCACACTTTTAAGCGGTGTATCTAAAAACTTAAAATATTTAATAGCTGGGGAAAAAGTCGGCTCAAAGCTTGAAAAAGCAAATAAACTGGGAGTAAAAGTTATTTCTCAGGATGAGTTTCTAAATATGATAAATGAATAAAATAGATAAATAAACTCTTAAAATATTTTATTTATGTTAACCCTGTTTATAAAGAACACAAACAGGGTATTTTTATATTAATCAACAAATATTCTAATATTAATCTTGAATTTATTTTCAAAAATATTACTTTTATATTATAAGTATTTTTATGCTTATTAATGTAAACGATACCTAATGTCGTCATGCTGATTTATCATTAAATATGAACATAAAAAAATTATTTTTGATAATACTTTTTGTCTTTTTTTCTGCATTGCTGTCTTTTAGTGATGATAATATTACTATACCCCATAATAATAAATCTTTTTCAAAAAGTAAGAAACTTATGCAGCAGGTGTATTATGATTATCAATATAGTTTTTACTGTAACTGTGAGTTCAGCTATGAACTTGTAGATAAAAGTATAAAAGCTTTAGTAAATCAGGAAAGCTGTGGCTATATTCCCCGTAAAAATGTGAATAGAGGCAGATATATAGAATGGGAGCATGTAGTTCCTGCCTGGGTTTTTGGGCATACCCGCAAATGCTGGCGTGAAGAATTATGTATAGACAGCAAAGGAAACAGATACAAGGGCAGGAAATGCTGTGAAAAAATAGATGATGTATTTAAAGCAATGGAAGCAGATATGTATAACTTATATCCAGCAGTAGGAGAACTAAATGCAGATAGAAATAATTTTCGCTATGGTATAATTTATGGTGAAGAAAGGAAGTATGGTGCATGTGATTTTGAAGTAAAAGATAAAGTGGCAGAACCTAAGGAAGATATAAGGGGAGATATTGCAAGAACATATTTTTATATGGAAAAAACATATAATGTGCCAATTTCAGATAAACAGCGTAAACTTTTTGAAGTGTGGGACAAGCAGGATAAGATTGATGAATGGGAAATAGAGCGTGCTAAAAGAATAGAAAAAATTCAAGGCAATAGAAATACTTTTATTATAAAAGATGATAAGTAGTGAAAACAGCAATTTTTGAAGAATATAATATACAGCTCTATTTTATAAGAATAAATCCTGTTTAAGCTAAATTTTACTGCAAATTTATATAAAGCATGTTTTTAAAAATATATATTAAGAATTATAATTTGTATCTGACTCAGATAAATATTTTTACAGTGCCTTTCTATAAGAACCTGGAAACCTGCTTTAAATAGATTTGATATTAAATAGGAAAATTAAGCACTTATACAAAATTTGATAAAGGCTTAAATATTTTTATAATTGATTATCTTTTACAAACTGTATTAATTATTCTCTTAATTCTTTACTTCCTATCCAGTTTTTATTTATTGCTTTATCAGCATTTAAACATTCTTCATATCTAAAAGTATCTATTTTCTGCAGTTATTCTTTTGATTTAAGACTGCCGTCTGCATTAAGACATGTTTTAAATAATGCTTTTGCTTCTTCTGTTTTTTTGCTCAAATTCAGTTACTGTTCTTGTTGTTAAACCAAGAAAAAGGCTTATTTTATCATAAAAGACTGGACAGGTATATCTCCATTAATACAGTCTTTTACTGCTTTTACAGCATTACTGCATTGTTCTTTTTCATCTGCTGGTAAAGAATTATCATTTTTGCATAATTGAATATATTCCATAGCATCTTTTAAATGAGTATTATAATAATCTACTGATTTAACAAATGCATTTGCACTAATACTTTTTTCTGCTTTTTCACACTCATTAAGCATATTGATAGTATTTTTTGAAAACTCTGCAGTATTACCTGAAAACATGGCTGCCATAATTAATTTTTTTTCTTTATCGCTTAAATTTTTTCCCCATTTTTTACATTCAGCAACTTTTTGTTCAGCTTCAGCTGGGTTTAGATAGTAATAATCAAAAGTTTTTGCTTCTGATAATAAGCATATAGAAAGCGAAAAGATAAATATAAAAAATAATATTCTGCCTGTAGATATTTTATAATATTTATCATAGTTACAGCATTTTTCATATTAAATTACACTTTATTTAAAATAAATTTATATAAAAAAAGGCTAAGCCCTTAAGCTTTGCCTTATAGTATGCCGAAGGCGGGACTTGAACCCGCACGAGGAAGCCCCACCACCCCCTCAAGATGGCGTGTCTACCAATTCCACCACTTCGGCGTTAGAGATATTTATATATATTAAAAAAAATATTTTGTCAATACAATATAATAAATTTATTTCATTTTTTTATTATTAATAAAATTATCTATATATATTTCATTAATATCTTGATATTAGTCTGCATTACTTTTTGTATATTATTATAGTTTGAATATTCAAACATATCTATATCATACTGAGTGTAATAAGGGGCAAATATATTTGTATATTTACTGAAAGCTTCAGCCTGTAATTTTATTACTCTTTTCAGCAGATTTATGCATTTGAATATTATCTATACTTCATTTATTAGAAGTTTCACTAACGCATACTGTGAGGTAAATATAAAATACATCGGCACTATGGGTAATATTATCAGGCAGATTGAGCCAGTTTGAGTTATCAGAATATATATTATATTCTGCTGTATTCTTATCATTACTGTTATTAATACAGCAAGAATAATAAAAAGTTTATGCATTTACAGTATTATCTTTATTTTTTTTAAATATTCCCTGCAGCATAAGAGCAAGTGCACCATCGCCTGTTACATTACATGCTGTTCCAAAGCTGTCTTGCAGAGCAAATATTGCCATTACTAAGCCAACGCCTGTTGCATCAAAGCCTAATACAGAAGTGATGATACCAATAGATGCTGCAACTGTTCCACCAGGAACACCAGGAGCACCAACTGCAAAGATGCCTAAAAGCACTATGAATATAATCATAGTATGCAGGCTTGGAAGTGAGCCATAAAGAAGATGGCTTATACCCATTACAAAAAATGTTTCAGTTAAAACTGAACCGCATAAGTGAATAGTAGCACCCATAGGAATTGCAAAATCTACTATATCTTTATCAAGAGCATCAGATTTGCCTGCACATTTTAATGCAACCGGAAGTGTTGCAGCACTGGACATTGTGCCAACTGCTGTTAAATATGCAGGAGCATAATGTTTAAGTACTCTAAATGGTGATTTACCAGATATTAAGCCACTGATCGTGTATAAAAGTGCAAGCCAAATAACATGACCAATTAAAACTAATACTACCATAGATATAAATGTAAGAAGCTGGTTAGTTATTTTTCCAAGATATGTAAGTTCTATAAATGTCGCACATATAAAAAATGGAAGTATTGGAATAATCAGTTTATTTACAAGCAGCATTACTACATTGTTAAGCTCATTAAATATTTTTTCAAGTAAAGTAGAGTTGGTATATATTACTGCAAGACCAAAAGTGATTGAGAAGAAAAGGGCAGTAATAACTGGAAACATAGGGGCAACATCTAGCTTGAATATCATTTCTGGAAGTTTTATGTCTGTAACAGTTTGTTCAATATTTAAGTGTGGAATTATAAGATAGCCTGCAGCCATAGAAAATGCAGCAGCAAGAACTGATGATAAATATGCAAGTAAAAGCATTGTGCCAAGCATTTTGCTTGTATTATTTTTTATGCCTGTAATTGCAGGAGTAACAAAGCCTATAATAATAAGCGGAACCATAAAAAATATTACCTGTCCTAAAATATGTTTAATTGGTAAAACAATATTCATCAGAATATGCTGAGTAGACATACTGCCACCCTCTGATACTCCGCTTGTTGATTTAATAATAAATCCAATTACTATACCAAGAATAACAGCTGCAATAATTTTTATAAGTAAATAATCTGATTTTTTTTCTTTCATTTTTCGCCTCTTAAAAAAAATAGTAGCTTGAATATATAAATTTATCAAGAATATTTTAATTATTTTTACGCATTGCATCTTTTAATTCTATATTTATATTAAACCAGTTTAGAATATATTTAATATCTTTTGTTACACTTAATTCTATTGCTAAAATTCCCTGATTTATTTTTGAGGAATAGTTTTCTTTAATATTATTAACTTCTTCTATAATGTTATCAATAGACAGCTGAATTTGGCCATATGATAGTATATTCATAGTGATAGAAAGTATAAAGTTTTCAAGCAGAACTCTTACTTTATCAGCTATTTGTATAGGTATTTCTTTTGATTTGTATAAAGTGGAACAAAGAGCATAGTTTTCATCAAATAATTTTTCTGCTTCAAAAAGTCTGCAGTTGCTGTAATGAATATAAGCAAGGCTCATAAGTGCTGGAAAATAATCAAAAAAATTGTTAGTTAAATCCTGCAGATAATCTTTATTTGCTTTTAAATCAGTAATATTTTCAGCTTCATAAATAATATTTTTGCAGGCATTAAATTCTTCCAGTGCCTGATTATAGTCGCTTTTTGATAAATAAGTTTCATCTTTGATATATTCAGAGTTTTCTATTTTATCAAAAATTTCCATTAAATATTTACTGCCTGTAGGTTTAATATACTTAATATAATGGGCAACACCTTTATGTATAATCAGCTTAATTGTAGAATCAAGCAGTATTATTTCACTTGTAATAGTGTATAAGTTTACTTTTTCTTTATCCTGTTTAGTAAGGTTTAAAACAAGTCTTCCCCACAAGTCTTCATAGTCCATATCATTTAATGATGTTCCACCAGACATAAGAATATGTATCATACTTTCTGCCACATCTGGTGCTAAAACATAAAGATTATGCAGAGCTTTTTCCATTTCTTCTCTATTATTTTGTTTTTGATAAATATATGAAAGAAGCTGGTAACATTCAGGCATATTTCTTTGCAGATACACTGCCCGTTTAAGCAGGTATTCACTTTTTTCATAATCTTGTAATCTAAAAACTGTAAAACCTGCCAAGTATAAAAATTCTGGATTATTCTGACCTTTCTTTATATACTTTTCCACCAGTTCATAAGCTTTATTAATAAAGCCTTTTGAATGGTAAATATTTATTATTTTTAATACATTTTTAAAAGATATATCAGTATTTTTTACTGAGTTTACTGCATAAATTATATTATCAAAGTTATTTTCTGACATATTATCAGTAATGTATTTATTAAGATTTTTTTTAGTAATTGACGGCTTAAACTGTTTTTTTAAATCAACAGTAATAACTTTTCTGGCATACAGTCCATTATTATCAGTATATTCAAAAAGATTAGAAGTAACATTGTAAAAAGGATTTAGTGAAAAACAGCTTAGTTTTTTTGAAATATATTTTTGAAAGTAGCCATTATCACCAGCCTTATATGTATATTTATCATCAGAAATTATTTCTGGTTTATAAATATTATCAGCAATATAAAGTCCAAAGGCATTAGGAGAGCTGCTATGTTTATTAAGTAAAATATCTGTATTCTGCAGAAATAATGAGCAGCCGCCAGAAGCTGCATATTCCCACTGGTTTCTGTTTGGCACTGAATATCCTTCTGAAGTATAATTAAAAAGGATTTCTTCGTAAGGCACATCTATATATTTATATACATTTAATCCATGTTCAGTTATTTCAAATTTTTGTATTTTTTTATGTCCAGATTTTGAAATGTGCTGTTTTATTATAAAAGATTTATTTCTTTTTATAATTTCCTGATATATTTTAAAATATGTTGGACTGTCAGCTACTGCTTTTGATGATATTTCTTTAACAAATATCCAGTTTATGCTGCTGCTTTTTCTCTCTATCAGCATAGGCTCTATATCAATCCGTCTTAAAAAGGAAGTATGCTCATCTATAAAATCAAATACCATTTTAGATAAAAGTATATCTGCCTGTTTATAATTTTCTCTGTCTAATAATTTTTGCAGCTGCTGTGTATTATTAAGATTTACAATATCAGAGTTATTGTCAGGCATTAGAAAATAATCAAGTAATATATCTTTTATCTGCTCAATTAAAAAAGGCTCTTCTTTTTTTGAAGAAATAGCAGCTTTCCATCCAAGAACAGTATTTTTTGCTCCGGGAATAAATACAAACTCTGTGCCATTATCATCAAAAATAGCAGTATAAAGGGTTATTCCGTTTTTTTCAAATTCTGCATATTTTTTTATTACAAAGCCATAATGTTCTGCGATTTCATTTAAAATATTCTGTTTGTCCTGAATATCTAGTTTATCATAATTAATTTTATATAAATTTTTTTTATTCATATTAATATTAATAGTTTTAATAAAATATTTTGTCCAGTAAAATATAAAAAAACTCCATGTTTTATTAAAACATGGAGTCATAAACAAGTTATATACAAGAAATTATGATTTAAACTGTTCCACTAATATTTTTAATTTTTCTGTTCTTGCCTGCAAGTGGTTTACTGTAACAGTTACTTCGCTTACTGCCACATTACTTTCTTCAATACCGCTTGCAATAGCTTGAGTTTTATCTGTTACATCTTGAACTGTATGATGCTGCTCTTCAAAGTTTGTCATCATATGATGTGTTGAGTTTGTAACATCATTTACACCATCAACCACAAGGCTGAATGATGAAGCAGTTTCTTCAATTACATTAACACCAGTTGATACACTTGTATCTGCTGATTTCATAGCGACTGCTGCCTGTTCAGATTCATTCTGCAGTGCAGAGATAATATTTTCTATTTCGCTTGTAGCTTTTGTTGTTCTTTCTGCTAACTTTCTAACTTCATCTGCAACAACAGCAAAACCTCTGCCTGCATCACCTGCCCTTGCTGCTTCAATAGCTGCATTTAAAGCAAGCAGATTTGTTTGGTCTGCAATATCATTAATAACAGTTAAAATTTCTCCAATTTGTGCAGAGCTTGCAAGCAGATTATCAATAGTTTGTGAAAGTTGTTTAGTATTATCACTAATTTCAAGCATTGTATTTTTAATATTATTTAATGAATTTGAACCCTGAATTGTTCTTTGAGTGGTTTCATCAATTTTATTTAAATTGTTTCCCATTTCAACAGTTGCTTCTTCTGATTGATTTTGAATAACCTGCATATCTACAACAATATTATCAACTTGTTCTGCCTGAGAACTAAATGTGGCAGAAAACTCTTCCATAGTTGCTGCCAGCTGATTATTTCCTGATGCAACATCATTTGCAGCTTCTTTTACTTCTCTTACAATATTTTGCACACTTTCTATGAAAGTATTAAAGTAAACACATAGTTCTGCAAGTTCATCTTTAGTTTTAGTTGTAAGTCTGATAGTTAAGTCTTTATCACCACTTGTAAGGTTTTTAGCAGTTTTTACAAAATTATTTATTGGTGAAAGCACTGTTTTCTGCACTATAATAAAAGACAGAACTGCCACTGTTATCATAGCTGCAAGCAAAGTATATATAAGTGTTTTAGCTAGTAAAACACCACTAATTGAGCTGTTATAAGTTCTTTGCAGCATACCATTTACAATATCTTGAGTCTGCTTTGTTATTTCCTGCATACTGTTCATATATTTTGCTCTGCTTTCAGCTATGCTCTGCATTTCAGTATATTCTTGCTTTAATTGGTTATAAGTATCCATCATTTGATTAGATATATTAATCATTTTAGTGACATTACCTATTAAATTTCTGTTATTTAGATTATCTCTTATATCAAGAACATTTGTATTTATACGCTTCAGAAGCTGTTCTATTTTAAGCAACTCTTGCAGGCTGTTTAACATTACTGCATCTGAAAAAATATCTTTTACTTTTACCATATCTGTATTTACATTGTTTATCCTGTCATAGTTTGTAAAATTTCTGACTGCATCTGCTGGGGTTTCTGCATTATTTATTATTCTTTTTAAATTTGTTTTATAGACTTCTTCTTCTTTTATGAAATCTTCAATACCTTTCTCAAAACTTTGTTCTAATGGAATATTATCAACTCTTATTTTAAGCTGGTCAACAGCTACTTTAATATAAGCATTTACTGAATCATTTAGTTCAGGAATAATTTCTGAAACAGCTGGCATTTCTTTTTTGTTTTCAGCAATCTGCATAAATGAATTTAGCTCTGTCATATTATCAGTTACCTGTTTTCCAAATTCAATGAAAGTGTTTAAATTGTTTTGAGTTGGTGTTCTTTGAATTATGTAGAAATATCTTCTGAAATTCATTGTATTTAATGCGGTGGCTGAATTAAGTTTATAAACATAAATATACCGTTGGTTCATATTCTCCATTCGTTTGCTTGCATTTTCTACTGCTACCACAGAGAAAAAGCCTAATAGTAAGGCCATAGCAATCAATAAAATAATGATTGCAAAAATCTTAATTTTAAGTGTTATCCTCATATTTATTCTCCCTTTGCTGCTGATACTGCATATATACTTACATATTTTTACCATAAAATATAAGTTAAATCAATATATATATTGATTCTATTTGACATTTGCAGCTATTATTTGTTACAAATGTAAATAAAAATATGGCACTATCATTATTATTTGAAGCTAATTACATTATTAGGCAGTGATTTTTGATTTATTATTTAAATAAATAGAATACAAGTTTAATCTGTAATTACTGCACTGCATATTATTTATATTTAAAAATTATGATTTTTCTATTTTGCATATACCAGAAAAGCCTGCAACAGGAATGCCAAGACTGCGTATAAGTCTTGCCCAGTAATTTACTTGAGCAATGGTAGATGTAATTATAACAATTCCTCTTTCTGAAAAATGTTTATGCATACTTGTAACTATTTCTTCTGGAATTATAACAGGTGTTTTAGTAACAAGTTTAACATATTCCATTACAAGCTGTTCTTTTTCTGAAAAAGAGTGAAATTTATAGTCAGCATTTCTTATTGCATTAACTTCATCTATATTAAGTCCAGCCTTGTCAAACTCAAAAGCATTCATATCTATGCAGAAAGGGCAGGCAATCATAACAGAGACTTGAACTCTTATTATTTTCAAAATTCTTTTATTTATTTCTTTATCATCATGAGCTGTCAGGCTTTCCATAATACCAGAGCTTATGGCAGTTTTAGGATACCATGCTAAAAGTTTTGGTATCATTACATCTTTTTTTACTATTTTTTTTGTAATCCATGCACCAAGCCTTATAGATAACGGAAGTTGTTTTGGCGGTTCAATATATGCTTTATCAAAATCTTTAAAAAAATTATCTTTATTATTAAGTGTAAATTTCATAGGCTTACCTTTTATAAAAATTTTAGGGAGGCTCTAAAGCCTCCCATTATAAATTTAAGCGTATATTCTGTAATCAATTCCTTGAAAGATTGAGTTTTTGCTTTCAAGCCATTCAAGATATCCTATATCTATTCTGCTGTCTTCAAGCATGCCATAAAGTTTCATAAAGTTATAGATATGCTCTCTTGTTCTTTCAGTAGAATACTCTGTTGCTGTGCCTGTAGTGATAAGGAATGCCCAGTCGCTTGCCTGACAAAGCAGCAGTTCTCTTACAAGCTGATTAAGGCAGCGTGTTTTAAGAGTATCTGTGCCATCTTTATATTTATTAGCAAGCATAGTCATATTATCTGCCATAAAGTGCAAGTGACGGTATATCCAGTCATTGCCAGCATTAAGCCATACTTTATAATAGCCTTCATCACCCCATGATGATGGGTTTACATCTACTACCTGATTAGTAGAGAACTCACCAAGATATTCAAGAGCAGTAACAGCTTTTACAGTGTTTGATTTATCCATTTCCCTGAATACATTCATTAAGAAATCAGGACCTTCAAACCACCAGTGACCGTAAAGTTCTGAATCATAAGGTGATACAATAAGTGGTTTTCTGTCTATTATATCGCCAACTTCATTAACCTGAGCTTCTCTGCCTTGTACAAAGTGTTTTGCATGGTCTATAGTTTTACTGTAAGCAATATCCGGCTGATATACTTCTTTATATTCAGAATCGCCTGTTATTCTGTGATATTTAAGCCCAGTAAATACTCTTGTGCCATCAGGGCATATATAAGGTTTAATATATTCATAGTCTAAATCATAGCCAATATCACGGTAGAAATCTCTGTAATATAAATCACCAGGATAACCTTCTTTAGAGCTCCACACTTGTTTTGATGAAAAATAGTCTCTGCCAAATGCAGCAACACCATTTTTTGCATAAACTGGAGCATAAGTACCATATCGTGGTCTTGGTTTAGAGTATAAAACACCATGAGTATCTACAAAGAAATATTTGATACCAGCTTCTTCCAGCTTATATTCAAGCCCAGAATAGTATGCACACTCTGGCAGCCATATACCTAATGGGCGTCTGCCAAAATGCTTTTCATGGGTTTGAGCGGCTACTTCCAGCTGTGCTCTTACGGCTTTTTCATTTGTCATAAATGGCAGATATCCATGGGTTGCTCCACATGTAATAATTTCAAGATATCCTTTATCTTGAAAATATTTGTATCCATTTAAAACACAGCCATCTAAATCATTAATTAAAAAGCCTTTTAATGTATTAAGCCTGTCACGGTACATTTCTACAACTGGTTTAAAATGAGGGTCATCTTTTGTTCTCCACAATTCTTTGCCGACAAGCTCAATGCTTCTGTCTAAATACTTAATGTATTTATCACGCAGGTTATGGTCAGCAAGCATTTCTGCAAGAGGTGGGGTAACAGAAGAAGTCAACCTAAAATGCACATTTTCTGCTTCCAGTTTTTTTAAGTTTAAAAGGATTGGCAGATATGTTTCTGTGATTGCTTCAAAAAGCCAATTTTCTTCTAAAAAATAATCATAATCAGGGTGCTTTACAAAAGGAAGGTGAGCATGTAGCACCAGCATCCAATATCCTTGTTTCATAGTTATTTATCCTTCAACACACCAGATGAACCCATGTGCTGTGATATGTGTTTTGCTATTTCTGTATTAATAGTAACACTGCTGTTTAAATCTTTTAAACCAACTCCAGAAAGTTCATAGAGTTTGTCTATATTGCCGCCTATTGTCATCCAAGTTTCCTGATCTACAATATCAGAAACTTTATCAGATGGCATAAGCACTTTGTTTGATTTTAAAATAGGGTGAAATGCACCATTAGAGTCAATTAACCCTATTTCAGACCATAAAAGAGTATCAGGAGCATAGATATTAAAATACCAGTTACCTATTTTTTCAACAGAAACAGAAGCTGCTTCTGTAGTATAATTATCTATGCTTGAAAAGATTTTTAAAACAATCCTTGATTCAGACAGTTTTAATTCACTTTTAAAGCGGTTAAGTGTATAGTCACTTATTTCCCAGTATACATATTCTTTTGAAGGGTCAACAGGCATAAAAGCAATAGTATCTTTATCGTAATATGGTGGGATAGGATACTCATCACGCTTTACTTTCGCAGGCTGTCCTGTTGATTCCTTATATGTATAACCTACATTTTGCTCTGTTTTTTTAGTCTGCAGTTCTTCTGCATCTTTAGCAGGGGCAGGTTCTGCAAAGAATGGCTCTAATGCTTTAATAAGCTCATCTTTACTCATCTTGCTTCTACCTGCAACTTTTTTTGCTGCAGCCAAATCAAGCAATTCCTTTTTTGTCAGTTTATCTAGTTTCATCTTCTATTTACCCTCCAGTAATCTTTTATATAACTCGATATATTTTTCTGATGCTTTTTGCCATGAATTATCAATTTGAAGTAAAGTTTTTACGATTTCATCATGTTTTTCAGATGTAATAAGGGATACGGCTTTCATTACAGCTTCCATCATGGCTTCTACGCTAAATTCATCAAATGTTATACCAATACCTTTTTCAACAGCAGCACGCGCACCATCTACAAGACCGCCTGTTTTGCGTGATACAGGCACTGCACCGTATCGTATACCAATCATCTGGATGGAACCGCATGGCTCATACATTGATGGCATCAGGACAATATCTGCTGCTGCATATTCTTTTTGGCTTTTATTGGCATGGTCAATAACAATTATGCGTATATTTCTATTATATTTTTCCTTTATTTCTTGGATTTTATTGCTGTAATCACTGCTGTTTGGTCCAAAGATAATTAAGTTAATATTGTTTTTTTCAAATTCTTCTGCAGCATTCAGGACTAAATCAATCCCTCTTTCTGGCAGCATTTTTTGTATAAATACCACTAAAGGCAGGTTCTGGTCAAGTCCAAGTTCACTGCAAAGTGCATTTTTACACACTTTTTTACCACTTATATCCCTGCTTGAATAGTTCTTTTCAATATTTGTATCATTTTCAGGATTCCACATCATAGAACAAATACCATTTAAGATACCTGTAAGCTTATGAGCATGGTTATGAAAAATTTCCTCTACTCCCATACCGCCGCCATCTTTTATAAGTTCACTGGCAAATGTTGGGCTTAGGGTTGTTATAGCATCAGAATATACTATACCGCCTTTTAAAAAACTTATATTATCATAATATTCTATACAGTCAATGTTATATATATCCCATGGCAAATTAAGTGCTTCTAATGTAAATTTATTAAATACACCCAGATTATCCACTGAATGTATAGTTAAAACTACTTTACATTCTAAATCTGAAAAATTAAGTTTTTTATAAACTGGTATTAATGCTGTCTGCCAGTTATGACAGTGCAGAATATCAGCTTCTATATTGTGGTATTTAATAAAGTTTAAAGCAGCCTGACAGAATGTTCCAAATCTTATATCATTATCAGCATAATCAAGCTTAATTACACCATAAAGACCAGCACGGTTAAAAAGTTCATCATTTTTAAAGAATACATATCTGACATCATTTAAATAAGTTTCAAAAAGTTCAAACTCATATACAGCAAACCCTGCATTTACCCATGTTTTAAGCTGCAGTGATTTGATATTATGTTTGAGAGTATCAACTGAAGCATAAAGCGGAGACAATACTGTTACCTGATGACCTGCTCTTTTTTCTGAGTAAGGTAAGCAAAATAATGTTTCAGCCATACTTCCTGTATAGGAAAAGGGTAATACCTCTGATGTTATGTGAATAATATTCATAACTGATTAACCTCTCTTAAATGTTTAGCAGCATCTTCAGGACTTACAGGATTAATACATATATTTGCTGCCCAGCTGCTTGTGGTTAATTTTGCAACGACTGGGCGAATATCTATATGCCAGTGGAAAGCATCTTTTAAATACTGCATGTATCCATTGTAATCCGGCCTGTTATTTTTATATGGCGCAAGTCTTAAGGCAAAAGTTAAAGCAGGGCAGCCTAAAACCTGCGAAAGTCTTCTAAATATTTCATGTGTAATATCTGCAAGCTGCCTTATTGAACTTTCTGAAATATTTGTAAAGCAGTGTTCATGCTGCTTTGGATATATAGATATTTCAAAAGGGTGTTCAGATGCATAAGGAGCAAATGCAATAAATTCATAGTTTTCAAATATAATTCTTTCTTTATACTGTTTTTCCTGACTTATTATATCACAGTATATACAGCGTTCCTTTTCTTTATAATAGTTTGCAGCTTTAATCATATATTCTTCAATAATAGCAGGCACAACAGGCATTGCAAGAATTTGTGCATGGGGATGATGTATATTTTCTCCAGCTTCTGCACCAATATTTTTAAAAGCTGCAGTATATCTGAACCTTATATCTTTTTCTAAATCAGCAATTCTGCATTTAAATGCTGTATATAAGTTATTAAGTTCATCTTCTGTATAGCCTGATATATCAATACCATGTCTGAAAGAATCAATAATTACTTCATGAGCTCCAATTGAAGCTGTTTTATCATATATACCATAAGCCTGTCTGCTAAGAGAGCCTTCTATACCCATGGCAGGGTATTTGTTAGGCGTAACTATTAAAGCAGGGGCAGAACTTTCCGGCAGATTAATTGTAAAAATACTGCGTAATTTTTTATTTATACCACCATCTTTATCACAGAAAGGGCAGGGCATAGATGTAATGGCATCTTTTGTAACATAAGAATTTCTATGAGTCCCTCTCTCTGTTGAAATAAGAGCCCATTTTTTTGTCACTGGATTATATCTTAATTCTCCCATTATACTTATCCTATACTAAGTGTCCCTTTTATATTTACTTCTTTGCTAAATGGCATACCAAATGCTACTGTAATACCCTGAACTGTTAAATCTATACCCATTTCAGACTGAGAAACAGTATATAATGTAAAGTAGATAAATTCTATCTCTTTTTCTACTTCAATTGCAATCTTTTTATTAAGATATTTATCATAAATTTCAAATTTTTTAGCTTTTATCGTGCCGTTTTCTGTAAATTCTTTATTATTAATAGTAATTTGTGAAACATCAGCAAAATGAAAATTAAATTCGCAGCTGTAATTACATTCTACTTTTTTAGCGGCTTTAGCTTTAATATTAAAGTTTACTGCATTATTATTTAAAGTATATGATTTTTCCATCTGTGTATTTATCTTTTCATTATTAATATAAATACCGCCGCTTCTTTTAAAAAGTATATTATTATCTTTTACTTCCACACTGTCAGCAGGCTGGTTAGTAAAGTCGCTGAATTCTCTAAAAGAGCATCTTTCAAAAGTTTCAAGCTGGAATTTATCCATAAAATGGTCTACAAAGCAGTTTTTGTTATACCAGTCATAAATAATTCTATCTGCTTCTTCTGGAGTAATAGAGTATTCCATATCATGAATAGATGCAGTTTCTTCCTGTTTATTTTCCTGCCTTGGTTTTATATTTTTTAAAAGTTTAGCATGGTATGCTTCTTTTTTCCTTGATATAACACTAAGCAGGTTAAAGTTTTTATCTTTTAATTCTACTGCTGTAAGCTGTCCGAAGTCCCTTGTTTCAAAAAGACAGTTAAACTCTGTGCCTCTTGTATATACTTCTTCATATCCATTTCTATCAATATCTGATGGCTGTTCTATTAGTGGCAGTTTTATATTTTCAAGTTTTTCATACATTGCTTCTGCCTGAATAAGCGGAGCCCATGAATTATTTCTTAAATTAGGCAGATAAAGACCGCCAAATACACCATGCCATAAAGAGTCATTGCACTGGCTTCTATAAAGCAGGTCTTTAAATTCAGGATTATTTTTATACTTTCTGCCTCTTACTGATAAATCAACAGTTCTTTTATGCAGTCTGTTGCTTTCTGGATATTTTACAAAAAAGTTTTTCCAAACGCTGCCCTTTAAAAACTGCTCAATATCCTGATTATAAGGTGATGATTTTAAATATTCTTTTATTTCACTAAATTTTTCTGCCTTATCTGCAAAAAGTGACCATTCACCCATTTCTTCATAGCTTGTAATAGGAAGATATACATGACCTGACGGTTTAACTTTCTGAACAGCTTCTTCATAGTGCATAAATTCTATTTCTTTTTCAGAAGATATTGCTTTAATAAAGTTTTTCAGCCATCCTTTTGTATACACCCAGTCATAAGTATTTGGCCATACACCAAATTTTTCTCCATCATCAAAGCATGAAATAAGTTTTACATTTCTGTTTTTAGCTTCTATTATATGCTTAATAACTTCTTCCTGAGGTTTAAATGGTGTTAAATATCTAAGCCCCATATCAATAGGGAAAATATTTACAAGACATCCATCCTGCTCAGTAGTAAAATAGCCTGTTAAGGATTCTTTTGGAAAGCCTGCAGCTATTAAATGATAGTCATCAACTATTATATTTTTTATGCCTATTTCTGCCATATCTGGAATAACAGCAGGGTCCCATACTCTTTCTGTAAGCCACAAGCCTGCAGGTTTTTGACCAAAATAATTATCAATATAATCTATAAGCATTTTAACCTGACCTCTTCTGTCATCACTTGGGATTGCAGAAAGGACAGGCTCATAGAACCCGCCTGCAAAAAATTCAACTCTGCCTTCGTCGTTGATTTTTTTAAGATTATTAAAAACATCTTCCCTGTGTGTTCTTATATATTCTAAAAGCCAGCCGCTGTAATGAGCTGAGAATTTAAATTTTTTGTTTTTTAAAGCCACTTCAATAAATGGTGCATAGCTTTCATTTATTGCCCAGTCTACTACATTGTAAAAATTTTCTGCAGGCTGGTGGCAGTGAATTCCAAATAAAAATGGTATTTTCATATTAACCTCTATAATATTATGTATTATTTAATTTTATACTATCCATTCCTCTTTAAAATCATCTGCAATATTTATTTCTACAGCATTATAAAGAGGTGCTTTTTCAATAACAAGACCGTTTTTTATAAGCTTAAATTCTAAAAATATTTTTTCAGCTCCCTTAAATAACTTTAAAGGAATAGAAGCTTCTAAAATATGGTCTATTGCATAAGTTACATCGCCTGATGTATTTTTTTTGTATCCTAAATCTATTTCAAAAGTTTTTTTGTTATCATCAAAGGATACATCTATCTGGCATATTGTATCTTCTAGTGATGAAAAATCACTTTTTAAAGCAAAATACAGGTTTTTATCATCAAAACCATAAAGCATATGCTGCAGAGTATCGCCACCTGCATGCATTGAGCCTGCATCAGATTTTAAGTCAAATTCGCCAGCTCCAAGCCATTCAAAAAAGTTACTAATTTTACCTTCTATTTTAGGGCATACATAAGATGAAGGTTTTGTTATTATTCCAGAATTTTTTGTAGCTTTTATAGGGGTAAAAAGCTCTGACGGCACATTTAATTTTAAAAGCCTGTATATATTAACAAGGTGAGTTCTAAAAAGTTTGTCAAATACATCTGCTTGTATAGAAAAATGGTCGTCTCCATACCACCAGAACCAGTCGCTGCCTTCTGCTGCATGATATTCTTTATAAATCTGTGCGGCAGCTTCGTCAGCATTTGATATATGTTTTTCAATAGAGCGTTTCGTTTTGCTTAAAAGCTCCCATGCTTTATTTTTTTCAGGATGACCTATCCAGATACGGAAGTTACCCATAATCCATGAGCCAGCCTTAATATTATGGAGAGTTTCTTCAGGCACATCATAGTTATTTATAACTTCTGAAAATGTCTGAGTCTGCAGCCAGTCTGTATGAGTGAGCCTGTCATAAAGTTTTGTAAAAAAGTTATAAGCATTCTGGTTATAGTATTCCCATGCGTTTTCACCGTCTAATATAACAGATACATGTGGAGAAAAATCAACAGAATCATATATGTTCCTTAAATGATGCATAAAGTCATTTACAGCATCATCTTCATTCCAAGAAGAATAAGTAAAGCCTATTAAGTCAGAAAGCATTTTATCTCTGAAGAATATATTTATTTTCTGACCATTATGTATTTGAAAATGTTTTTGATAGAGCCTGTATCTGTTTGCACCATCTTTCATATTAAGCTGCAGGCTGTTGCCTAAAACTTCTTCATCTGTAGCTATCCAGCTTATACCGTTTCCTGCAAACAGTTCTGCAGCTTTCTGGCTTACACTGCCTTCTGCAGGCCACATTCCTTTTGGTCTGAAACCAAAATGGCGTTCAAATTCATTAAGTCCTTCTTTTACATGCCATGCAGCATCATCTTCTAAAGAGCCTTCAAATACCGGCATATTCATATCTGGACATACTTCTTTTGCAGAATTAATATCTATAAGTAAAGGCAGAATAGGGTGATAAAAAGGTGTGCATGATATTTCTGCCTGATTATTTGCCTGTAATCTTTTATGTATTTCAACTATTTTTGATACCCAGTCTGCAGCGTGTTTTAAAAGCTCAATTTTATCATCTTCTGTAAAAGATGAGCCTTTGTTTAAGAGGTATTTTATATGTTGGTCTTCCTGCCTTAAATATTCGCCACACCAGGACAGAATATATACTACTTCTAAATCTAGTATTTCAGCATCTGAAAAATTTGCTGCATTGCCATTTGATGCAACAACTTTTTGATGCAGTTCATAAAACCTTTTAATAGGTTTAATCATTGTATGAAGGTTTGCCATACAGCACTGGTTTAAAACAAGCTGGCGTTCTTCATGAGTAAGTGATGAAACTTGTTTACGCATAAGTATAAGGAAATTATCTGCTGCATTAAAATCAGTATATTCTTTTAACTGAATAAGCAGGGAAGGCACATAGTTAAACACAGCCTTAACACCAGATTTTTCAACATGGGCAGCCATTTCGTAATAGTCTTTTAATGCGTGCAGATATACCCATGGCATATAAAATCTGCCATCACTGTCATTTTTATAATAAGGCTGGTGCTGGTGCCACAATAAACTTAAATATAACTTTTTCATTCTATATTTCCTTATATTTTTATATATTAAAACTAATTAAGCCGGACACTACTTCACCGGCATTCTACTATATATTACTAATTTTACACTATAAATATAACAGATATTTCCTGTCCCTTTTTTAAGAGACAGGAAATATATTAATTATTCTGCATCATGTTCTGCAATCCATTTATTTATTTTATCAACAAATTCTTTATGGATTGCGTCGCCTGCTTTTTCTGTTTTTCCTTCAATGTATAAGTGTACATTTGGGGAATACTGGTCTGGCACCATGTGTGCCCAGCCGCTGTCAAGCAGTATTTTAATACCATCTAAGAAAGATGCATCTTTTTCTCTTGCTTCTTCACTCATTTTTCTCATTAAAAACCCTTTTACTTCAACAGGGCAGTTAATTACTGAGTGGTAGAATTTATATTCTGGTATTTCTGCAACTATTTCTGAAAGCGGTTTGCCTATTTTATTCATCATTTCAACTATTTTTAATGAAGCATACATTGCATCAGGTGTAGTATTATGCTCAGTAAAGCAGATGAAACTTCTTAAATTGCCTGTAAAGTAGTAGTCTCTTAAAAATACACCTTTAATACCTGTAAATGAGCCGTGTATAACTTCTACATTTTTAAGTTTATTATCAAGCACACTAGGAGCAAAAGCTGGCAGATAAACTTTTACTTTTTTAGTGGCAGATTTATCTATTAATAAAAGCATAAGCATAAGCAGTTTATGGCCGTTTAATTTTTCGCCCATATCATCAATAACAGTTAAGCGTTCGCCAGATGGGAATACAATAAAGCCAGCATCAGCATTTAAAACTTTAACAATGTTTGCAGCCTGCTGTATTGCAGCATCCTGCTGATGTTCAGAGCGGGAAAGTTTAAGTTCATCATGGTTTGCATTTAATATAACAGAATCAATTCCTACTTTATTGAGTATTTTAGGCAGAATAGGGTCAGTTACACCATTTAACAGGTCAAGAACTATTTTAGTGCTTTTAGCCATAAGAGATGTTTGGTCTATACTTCTTAAAAGCCCTTCAATATAGAATTCTTTAACCATTTGTTTTTCATTAATATCGCCTATTTCATTATGTGTTACGCGTCTGAAATTTTCTCTGAAAAATGCTCTTTCAAGATTTTTTTCCACACCAGAATCTATACTGTCCCCTGCATCATTAAAGAAAAGTATTTCTGTATGAGTAGGGTCACTAGGTGATTGTCTGAAATGAACACCGCCAACTTCTCCAAAAGTAGAAAGTTTATAACGCATAGCAGGCAGAGCTTCCATTTTTAAATCAACAGCATTAACACCAGTTGAAAGAAGTCCCCCTAAAAATGCTCTTTTAAGCATTCTTGAAGCTTTATGATAGTCCCTTGATGTAAGGATTTTAGAGCCTTGTGGTAAAAGTGAGCCAAAAGCTGCACCAAGTTTTGCAGCCATATCTGCAGAAAGCTCAATATTTGTTCTAGCACTGACTTTACCGCCTTCAAATATAGAGTTTTTCCATTTATCACCCCATATAAGGTTAGATGAAACGATAGAGCCTTCTTCCACCTGTTTATTAGGCCATGCCATAATGTCTTTTTCAAATACAACATTATTGCTAATAGAAGTGCCTTCAGCAATAATAACACCATGTTCGCATTTTACTTTACTGCCTGCAATAACACTGTCACAGAAAACTGCATTAGTAATAGAGCAGTTTGCACCAATACTTACTTTATTCCAAAGGATAGATTTGGAAATAGAAGTATTTTCATCAATAGAGCAGTCATTTCCCATGCAGCAGTCAGAAATTTTTGCATTAGCACCAAAAGAGCAGTTATCGCCAACAACAACTAAACCAGTAATTTCAACACCTTCTGCCATTTTAAAGTTTTCACCATGGTATAATATGCCTTCGTTTAAAGTAACTTTTGTGCCTTCAAACGGAAGTTTAATCATACCTGAAGCAATTTCAAGCAGAGAAGTTCTGTATGAGTCAGGGTTGCCTACATCTCTCCAGTATCCTTTTGCGTTATACCCATATATATGTGTTCCACTTGCCATAATGCTTGGGAATAAGTCTTTTGAGAAGTCAAAGTTTTTATTTTCTGGTATATAGTTTAATATTTCTGGTTCAAATACATAAATACCAGTATTAATGGTGTCGCTGAATACTTCGCCCCAGCCCGGTTTTTCAAGAAAGCGGACTATTTTGCCATCGCTGTCAGTAATTACAACACCAAATTGTAATGGGTCAGGAACAGATGTAAGTGTGATAGTAGCTTTTGAGTGTTTATCTTCATGGTATTTAATAATTTCAGGTATATTAAAATCAGTAATTAAATCACCACTTACAACAATAAAGCGTTCATCAAGAAATTTTTCTGCTTTTTTTACTGCACCTGCTGTGCCATAGTCATCATCTGGAGTAAAGTATTCTATATGAATGCCAAGCTCTGAGCCATCTCCGAAATGAGCCTTAATAATTTCTGGTTTAAAGTAGAGAAGTATAGCTATATCTTTAATGCCGGCATCACGCAGTGACATTATGATATACTCCATCATAGGTTTGTTGTAAACAGGAATCATTGGTTTTGGAACACTTGATGTGAGGGGCTGTATCCTGGTTCCAAATCCACCAGCCATAACAACTGCTTTCATAATTGTACCACCTTTATATTTCTTTATTTTCAAATTGTTTTTTAAACAAATTAAATAAAGTCTTTAATTTAAAAGTAATAAAAAGGCATTTACTAATATTTTAAAGACTGTTATTTAGGAATAATTAACTGGCTTACTGCCTAGTTTTCATTAGCAAGCACTTTTTTTACTTCTTCTTTTAAAGAGTCAGTGTCCTGAGATTTTACCCAGTAACCATCTGCACTCCATGTTGAAAAATCATCTTGATAAGCAGAATAAGCTGTGGCAAGGATAGTTTTCATTCCTTTATATTCTTTAACTATTCGCTGTAGAATATCAATACCGCTTTCGCCCTTTAATTTAATATCAAGCAGGCAAAGGTCTATTTTTTCTGTTTCTAATATTTTGAAACATTCTGTAGAATTGGCTGCTTCAAAAGTGTTATAGCCTTCTTCCTTTAAAACTGATGAAAACAGAAAACGGATATCTTCTTCATCGTCAACTAATAAAATATTATAAGCCATAAGGTCCTCCTTTTAAGTTGTATATAAAACAGATTTATAAAGAATTATATTTTGCTGAAAAGTCCATAGAATGTGGTATGCAGTAAAATAATACAACAAAATATACTCCCTAAAATGACTATAACAGAAAAAATTTAAATATGCTACAAAAAACATCAATTGTTGTATTATTTTTTTAAAATTATAACAGTAATATGAAATATTAAAAAATACAAAAAAGAGCTTTTAATAAAAAGCCCTTATGTATCAGTGGTTAATATTGTTTTAAAAGGTTTACTGGAATACTGTAATCACTGGCTTTAAATATATAGCTGCCAGCAACTGCGGCAGTCATTCCAGATGAGGCAAGTCTTGCAATTGTCTTATCATTAACACCGCCATCTACTTCTATAATAAAATTATGTTTTATATTTTTGCCAATGGTTTTCAGCTTCACAATTTTATCATAACTTGTTTCAATCAGGCTTTGAGCTGGAAAGCCCGGGTTAACAGACATTATAAGAACTAAATCAAGGTATGGCAGTATTTCTTCAAGCATATATACAGGTGTACCTGGGTTTAAAGAAACACCTGCTTTTTTGCCCTTACTTTTTATATAAGATATAGTTCTTTGAATATGTCTGTCCGCTTCATAATGAGGAACAATAATATCTGCCCCTGCGTCAATGAAGTCATCTATATATTTTGATGGATTATCAATCATCAAATGAACATCAAAAATTTTATCAGTATGTTTTCTTAAAGCTTTCACAACAGGAGCACCAAAAGTAATATTTGGCACAAAAGTGCCATCCATAATATCTAAATGTATCCAGTCTGCCCCTGCTTTATCTACAGCTTTAATTTCTTTTTCTAAATTAGCAAAATCTGCACTTAAAATAGATGCGGAAACTATCATTTAATCCTCCAAAATAATGTACATAATTATACATTATAATAAGCAAAAAAGCAATAGCTTCGCTTTCGAATTACCCTTTAGATTCTTTGCAGTGTATATGATTATTAATAAGAAAAATTTTACTGATAAACTTATATTTTTCTTTTATTTTTATAAAATGTATGGTATATCCAATTTTATGAAAAAATTAATTTTTTTGATAATTTTGTTGTGTTTGTCTATTTTTGACAAATCTTATGCAGAACTTACTGCTGGTAAGTTTACAAATAATCCAGATGTTGATGCATTTGTTAATAAAATGCATGCTAATCATGGGTTTAGTAAAGATTATCTATATGGTATTTTTGATAAAACAATGCATTCCGGCTTTACTCCAAAGTATATGAATAAGCCTGCTGAAAGTGTAAATAATTGGGCAGTATATAGAAAAAATATGGTAAATGATATTCGTCTTGATTTAGGAGTAAGGTATTTTAAGAAGCATAAAACAGAGCTTGCAAAAGCACAAAAGCAGTATGGAGTGCCTGCTCATATTATTGCGGGAATCATAGGAATGGAAACTAATTATGGATATTCGCCTATGAAATTTCGTGCTGTAGATTCTATTGCTACTCTTGCCTTTTACTATCCAAGGCGTGCAGAATATTTTCAAAGAGAGTTAGAAGCTTTATTTTTATTTGCTAGAAAAACTGATACTGATATTTTTGATATTAAAAGCTCTTATGCAGGTGCTGTTGGTATACCGCAGTTTATGCCAAGTAATGTATTAACTTATGCTGTAAGTGGGACAGGTGATAAGCATATAGATATTATTAACAACCATTTAGATGCTTTATTCAGTGTTGCAAATTTTTTAAAGAAAAAAGGGTGGAATACGGGTGAACCTGTTTCTATGAAAGTGAGTGTAAAAGGCAAGAAATATTATAAATATGTTACAGAATCGCCTTGTAATGGTTATAAAGTAACTGTTAAAACATTAAAAAATGCAGGTGTATCTTTTCCATTTCCAGTGCCAGATGATACAAAAGTAATACTTTTTACAGTTCATGGTGCAAATGGTAAGGAATATCATGCAGCATTTAATAATTTTTGTGCTGTATACAGATATAATCCAAGTATACACTATGTATTAGGTGTTAATTATTTAGGAAATATTGTTGGCTCTCGTGCGGGGGCTAAATTATATTCTCACTAAAATAATATAAGGATAGGGAAGTATATGAAAAATAATGTTTTGTATTTGCTGTTATTTTTTTTTACAGTGTCTTTATACGGCTGTGGAGAAAGCATATATTCAGATGTGGATAACACTGCTTCACAGGAAGCTAAACAGGACCAGTTAGATTTTGATTTTATCAGCAATAACTGTGCTCCTGTTATGAGTTATTATAACAGGATAGATCCAACTGGAGCATCTTTATCAAGAGATGATGCATTTAAGTTTTTAAGTGCCATATTATACTGTGGTGGCTTTAATGTTATTGGCGGTATAGATATGGTTAGTAAAGCAGGTACATCTGATGTATATGGTGTAGTTGCTGCTATGCTTGGTATATCTGAAGTTACTTCTGAAAATTTAAAAGCTATAAGCCCATATTATTTAAAAGCAGTAGATATATGCGGCATAAGAAAAACTATTGCAGAAAATAATAATACTACTCTTAATAACAGCACAGCTTCTATATGCGGCTTTGCTGGAATGATTGGCTCAGCAGTAAATGTTTCTGCTCTTATAAGCTCTATTGCTGGAGATAATATTTCTATAGAAATCAGTGAAAATGGTTTTCAGCAGGCATTAGAGCAAATAGATGTAAATACAGCAGTAGATGGGTTTCTTGCTAATGCTGAAAATGATTCATATTTAGAAGAATTAACTTTAACACTGAATACAGCCATTGACAGTTTATCGTCTATGGAAAGTCTTGTAGGTGGCTCTGTAGATATGGTGAATGAAATAAAAAGCAGTTTGCTTGATGAAGTAACAAATCAGGTATCTGCATATAAATTAAAAGAATATATAACAAGTATTAAAGAAAGCCAGAATAATGGCAGTGGTAACGGTTGTAACAGCGGTAATTGTCAAGGACAAGGTTATGGGGGAAGATAGGTATGAAATTTAAAGCAATTTTAGTTACTTTTTTAATAATCATTCCATTTGCATCAAGCTATGCACAAAAAGCAGTATTTTCACGAGAATATCCTAGAATGATGACTTCTGTGCGTGCTATGGGTATGGGTAATGCTTTTTTTGGTGTAAGTGATGATAAGTATGCAGCCTTTTATAACCCTGCAGGTCTTGCTATGAATAAAAGTGTTTGGAATGTTGATATTATTCCATTAAGTATTGGTGCTAACAGCAATATGGTTTCAAATGCCATTGACCTTAGCAGTATGTTTTTAAAAGGTGGTTTAGATACAGATACTATTGTAAAAACATTAGATGGTATGATGGGGCAGTATAATAATATTAGTCCTATTACTTTTTTCCCTGCATTTACATATAAAAACTGGTCTTTTGGTATATTTGTAAACAGCTATGCTAATATACTTACATACAATAAAGTAATGCCTACAGTTTCTGCAAAAGTTCATGCAGATGCTGGTGCGGTGTTAACTTATGCACATTCATTTTTAAAGGATAAATCTTTGCATTTAGGTGTATCATTAATGGGCTTTTACAGAATGGGTTACAGTGCAACATATACAGCAGTTGATATTGCAAATTTAGATACAAATAGTATTGTAACAGATGTATTAGAAAATACTGGATGGGGTATTCTTGCAAGCGTTGGGATAATGTATGAACTTCCATGGCTTAGAAAAGAATTAAATGCAAGAGTAGGGCTTTCATTTAATGATTTTGGATATCAGTCTATGGCAGAAGGGCTTGATAAAATTGAGCCTACATTAAATTTAAGCCTTGCAATTTCGCCAAACTGGGAGTTTATTTCATCTAATGTAGTTATAGATTTTAATGATTTATTATTTATGAACGGTACAGATGATTCTTTTGGCAAACGCGTAAATATAGGTGCAGAAATAGGCTTTTGGAATAGAATATTTCTCCGTACTGGTCTTCACCAAGGTTATTGGACAGCAGGTGCAGGTATTAATATATGGGCACTTCGCATAAACTATGCTTATTATACAGAAGAACTTGGTGCTTATGCAGGCCAGTATTCAGACCAGCGTCATGTAATAGAAGTAGTTATTGGATGGGACCAGCTTAAAAAACAGCCAAACAGCAGACTTATTGACTAAAAATAAAGTATAATGAAAAAATTTGTATTCATTGCAGCCAGTATGATTTTATTATCATATGGTTGTGCAGAAAAACAAAAAGTTATTACTGGTGGGCAGCTTTTGCAGGTAGTCAGCCCTGTAAAAGCTGAGCCTTCAAATCCAAAAGATTTTGAAATGAAAATACCAGAATCTTCTATGATTAGAAATTCTCTAATCAGCTTTAGTAAAACATATCAAAGAGTATACAGTGACAGTGATGTTACATCTATAGCAGCAGGCAAAGATATGATAGCTGTTTTAAAGTCTGATGAAATAGGCTTTACTATTGCAAGCTGTCCAGGACTTTATTTAAAAAAATCTTATGATAATGTAAGAGTATATGGACTTGAAGCTATTATATATAACAGCAGTCATGTCGATGTGTATTCTGCTGCAGAGTGTGCAAGTTTAGGCACATATTCTAGAATGTTAGATGGCAGTGTAGAGATAGTGCCAAATTATATCATAGAGTGGGTTGGCTCTCAAGCAGCATTAAGAAACTCTTATAATGGTGATGAGCTTTATACTGGTGATACTGGTCTTTTAATAAAAGCAGCAGGATATTTAAATGGTGCTCCTGTTCTTCTTCAGGAAAATGGTTATGTGCTGACTTATGATAAGAATATGAAAGCTTTTGTATTAACTGGTCAGATTCCATCAGGATATAACGAAATATATCATTCTGAAGGCAGATTTTACGGCACATTAAAAGATAATAAAAAGTTTTTTGTTCTTGATAATGATACTGTAAAAATAAGCGATAATACAGGCTGCACAGCAAGTCCATACAGTGTTTCAGGTATGTGCAGCACTACTTTAATTACTGACAGCGAAATATATCATGATTTACCTGTAAAAGATAAGTTTGCTTCTACATCTACTACATTTATTACTCTTGATAAGTCAAATATACAAATATATTACCTTGAAACAGTGTGGCAGAGATTTTTATCTATGAGCTTTGAATTGCCAAAAGCATGTGTTTCTGGTAAATCGTTATATTATAAATCATTCAGCGGAAATATTTATCAGAATATTAATGGAAAGGAAATAAAAATATCTGTAATGCCTAAAAAATGTTCAGATAAAAATATTGTATTAAACTATGGCGAATTTTACTGCTCTGGTAAAAAATGCGGAAAATTTGCTTCGCCTATTAAAAATAATACTGAAGCAGTAATGTATCGCCGAATAGAAGATAATACTATATATTATTATTTTGATAATTTAGATTAGACAGGAGTAAAATATGATTCCTAATCCAAAAGATATTTTTCCAAATAAAAATATACCAAGTGTCTGTTTTGTAAAAAATATAATAGATAATCCTAATATTATTATTGGTGATTATACATATTATTCAGACGATGAAGATATATATAATTTTTTAAAAAATATTACTCATCATTATGATTTTATTGGGGATAAGTTAATAATAGGTAAATTTTGTGCCATTGCAAAGGGGTTTGAGTTTATTATGAATGGTGCTAATCATTGTATGTGCAGTGCTTCAACTTATCCATTTTATATAATGGGCTGGGGGAATACTCCGCCTGCATTAGAAGATATGCCATTGAAAGGGGATACAGTTATTGGTAATGATGTATGGATAGGACAAAATGCTGTTATTATGCCGGGTATAAATATAGGTGATGGTGCAATTATTGGAGCTAATTCAGTTGTAGCAAAAGATATTCCAGCTTATGCAGTTGCAGCAGGAAACCCTTGCTGCGTTAGAAAAATGCGATTTCCTGATGAAATAATCAATATTTTATTAGAAGTAAAATGGTGGGATTGGAGTGCTGATAAGATATTTGAGAATTTGAATATATTATCCGGCAGTGATTTATCAAAACTAAAAACACTTTTAAAATAATATATAAATTAAAAGTGTTTTTAATATTATAAAATATTATAAATTTTTATTAAACATTGTTGCAGACCTTTGTGCTGTTGGTGTTACAAGCAGGTTATGTATATTAATATGTTCTGGAAGGGTAGTCATAAAGTAAATAATATCAGCAATATCTGAAGCCGAAAGCGGTTGAAAACCTTTATAAACATTATCTGCTTTATCTTTATCCCCATTAAAACGAACAAGTGAAAATTCTGTTTCAACAGCCCCTGGTTCAATAGTAGATATTCTTATATTTGTTTTAAGCATATCCATATTCATTGCCTGATTTAATGCTCTCACAGCATGTTTTGAGGCATTATAAACATTACCGCCGGGATATACCTGACTGCCGGCAATACTTCCAATGTTTATAACAGTTCCTTCATTTTTTTCTATCATTAATGGAAGTACAGCTTTTGCCATATATAAAAATCCTTTTACATTTGTATCTATCATGTCTTCCCAGTCATCTATTTCGCCATCTTGAATAGCTGACATACCTTTTGCAAGCCCTGCATTATTTATGAATATATAAGGTGTTAAATGTTTATTTTTAAGTTCCTGTCCAAATGCTTCAACAGCTTCCCTGTCTCTTACATCAAAACAGTATGGTGCTGCTATTATATTATACTTATTTTCAAGCTCATTTTGTATTTTTGCAAGCCTGTCATCTCGTCTTCCTGTAATTATAATATTTGCACCATTTTGTGCATATATTTCTGCACAGGCTCTGCCTATACCAGAAGTAGCACCAGTTATTAATACAAGCTTTCCTTTAACACTAATCATAATTATACCTCTTATTTTATGGAAAATTTTGGAGCACGGGCAGGGCCTGTTAATGCAAATTTTAACGGATAATTGCCCATAGAAGCTTCACCATTTATATTTAATACAGATGCATCTATTTTTTGTTTATTTAAATCTACATATCCTGCTGCATTTAATGAGTTTGCACCTTTTGCAGATAAGTTTTTAATAGTAAGCTTATTTTTATTAATATCTGCCTGACCTTTTAAAGAATCAACAGCTACAGGCATTAATGGATGATTAAATGACACTTTATTAGGGCTTTCCACATTAACAACGCCTTTTTCATCTTTTATATTATATTTTATTTTTCCATTTACAGTGCCGCTTCCTGTCATACCTGTAATTTGTGCAATTCCTGCAACAGATGCTTTAATATCAGCATTAAGGTCATTACCAGTTAGCTTGCCTGTCAGCATAAATGCAGGGGAATCTGCTTTAAATGATATTCTTTTAAATAAAAGACTAACAGGGTTGTAATTAAGTTCTATATTCTTAATCACAAGTGGACCTGTTTGAATATTTGATGCAGTTGCACCAAAAAACGAAATATCAATTTTATCATATCTTAAATCAATTTTGTTTTTTGTAACAGTATCTGCTATAATTTTTGATGCAACAGAGCTGAGAGGAAATGTTACTATTAAAGTAAGTATAAATGCTGCAAAAAAAGCTATAATAGAAAATATAATTTGTTTTTTAGTCATTATTAATTCCTTCTTAATGGTTACATTTTTACTATTTCAATAGAAGAATCAATCATTTTAGGGTTATCATATCTTTTATTAAAGTTAATAACTTTTATGCTTAAATTATCATATTTTTCAATATCTGCGATAAATTTAATAAATTCATCATAATATAAGTTTTCAAGCCTTAATGTAACATGCTCAATGCCTTTTGCTGCACCAACAGGTCGCAGGTTTACTATTTTATCTGATATTCCAAGAGCAGAGCCTGTATTTTGCACATATACAAGCAGTGTATGTGTCATAGCATTAATGCCTGTTGATTTTGCAAACTGAATTTGACCTGCCATATTTGCAACTTTTTCAAGTTTTTTATATGTATTATCTGATGCTGTCTTTTTTGATTCTATTTTTGAGTTTAGAAAAGCATTTGTCCAGTAGAATACAAAAAATATACCCATAACTACAACAAAAGATGTTAATATCTGCTGTTTATATCGAATATAGAAGCTGCGAACATCAAAATTTTTAATATCCTGTAATGATATATTTATTAAATTCTGCAGGCTGAATTTACCTGATGAGCTTTCAGAAATATTTTTAGATGCTGCTTTTTCTTTTAAAGCACTAAAATCAGGCTTTTTAAATTTAATTTCAGTAGTTTTTAGTTTATGAAAAATCTCTTTTAATTTTTCCATATATTACCTTTGAGCCTTTGTATATTTCATTGTAAATGAAATACCATCTTTTGTTTTTTTAGTATCATCTACATTTACAGTAGACTGTAATTTATTTTCCATAATTCTTTTAATTTCATCAACCTTAGCAAAGCTTGTGGCTGTGCCTGATACTCTAATATCATCATCGCGGATATTAATATTATTAAACATAATACCTTCTATACCAGCATCATTTAAGTTATTTAAAATATTTAATATCCTTTCACTTGTTCCTGCTGTAGTGACTGATTTAGACTGCTGCACAAGTGAGCCGTATGGATCTTTAGATGAAGCAACACCTAAATTATTATATACTTTTGAAAGTGCATCTTCATAATATTTATTTACTTTATTATAGGCAGCTATTTCGCTGATACCTCCCATAATCATAACAAGATAAATCATTCCAAGTATGGCAGCAGGAGCAGCAAGTGGCAGTTTCATTGCAGATTTTCTAACAACCCCAGGCAGAAACATAGAATATTTTACTGTCTGCATTGTTTCAAATAAATCTTTTGCTGTAGTATAGTCTACATCTTTATCTTCAATAAGTGATACCATATTTTCAGAAAGTCTGTATTTTTTACTGCCATCTGAAAAAATAAATTCATTATATTTTATACACTGCTCTAAAAATGGTGTAGATATTTTCTTAAAACCTGCAAATATGTCTGTATTTTCATATATAATATTTATTAATGTCTGGTTAATAACATATATTATAGTTTTACCAGAATGCTGAAATACTCCATATTCTTTTATCATATCAGCAGGGAAAAGCACATTTAAATAGTTTGCAGCAATTGCATGAAGTTTTTTTGCACTTGTAGATATATTTTCCATACCAATATAAAAAAAGTACGAATCATCTATTAAAAGGGCAGATTTACTGCTGTCGCACATTACATCATCACTGTTTACCCGATACATGGATGCACCAGTCAGTTTATAAAGTAATCCATCTTTTAAATAATAGTTATTTTCAGAGTTACTCAAAATAAATGCTCCAAAATTAAAAATAGTCTATACTATTCCCCTCAATATATTTGACAGGGGAAACATTTGTGCCGTTTCTTTGAACAAGCAGATGATAATAAATATTATCATCTCCTATATTTAATTCAAGTTTAATATAAAATAAAGAAGATTTTACATCAATGTATGGTAAAATCTTGCTGTATTCATCCTGCATAGCAGAACCCATTAACTGATATATTGCTGAAACATCTTTAAAAGGCTCTGTTTCTCTTGTGGAAATAATATCTTCCACATAAGGTTCAAGTTCAGGAACATAAGCTTTTATTACTTCAGCTGAAGCCATATTTAAATTTATTTTATTGCTGTCACCTGCTATTGAAACATAATGAGTCAGTTTTTTATATTCATCTTTAAATGATGGAATAAAAGCAAGTTCAGCTAAAGTCTGCAGTTGTGATGATTTTGCACTGTATGGTGCACTGTTTTCGTCAAACCTTTCACCTGTTGGGTCAGATGAACCTACCCATGTTCTAAGGTCATAAATATCGGATTCTGTAAGTTCTAGTTCAGATAAAAGGGTAGTTACTGCATTCTCTGTTCTTTCTTTTAATTTTTCATCATTTGATACAAGACCTGCAAGTGGCACTTTCGAGTTAAGTGGTGTCATATAAACTGTCATAAAGCCATTATCAAGAGGTATAGGTGGAATTTGTGCCCATATATCAGATGATGAATCATAAGTTTCTTCATCATACTGAAAAGCCATTTCTAATGCCTGTGTAGCAGTCATTGCATATATTGCACCCTGATAATCATTCTGCAGAGTAATAACTGTGCCATAAGCATTCATTGTTTTTTCATGTATAAATAATACTAATGTGGTGCAGGCTGCAATTATAATTAAGACAGTAACTAAAATAGAGCCTTTTTTCATATTTTTATTCATTTAAGTATTATCCATTGTTCGAACAACTGGTATAACTATCTGCTGTTCATTTATTTTTACAGTAATATTCATCATTTTAGCATTTGCAGCAACATCTTCTTTATATTCTGTGCCATCATAAAAAGTGGCAGAAAATTCTGTTACATTTGGAATTATTCGCATTTCCATGCTGAAAGCTGTATCATTATTTTCTTCTTTTCTTACAAGATAGTTTTCATCATCTATATAATATGTAACATCTACAGGCAGTGCTTTATTAAAACGCATACTGTTTTGTGTTGATAACTTAAGCCTGTAAATCTGACCAGATTTATCAAGAGATAAAGAGTTTCCTATCATCATTCTGGCATCTCTATTCATAAGCCTTGTAAGAGATTCCTGCAAAATAATATTCCTGCTTTGTGTAATAGAGCTGTCACGCATATTAGCAATAGATGAAAAAATGGAAAATACACCAAGAGCCACAATGGAAGATATGGCTGCAGCAATAAGAAGTTCTAAAAGAGTAAAGCCTTTTTTCATCACATTCCAAACCCTGTGCTGCCTGAGGCTTTTTCATAATAAACAAATGTAGTGCTTGCATTACTTGTGGAAACAGTCATAGTGATTTTCTGCACCATTGGAACGCCTGATGATTCTTTTAAAAAGGAATAATAAACTAATGTGCCGTTATAATCTTCTACTTCTTCATAAGCTTTGTTAGGAAAATTAATCTGGCGGCTTATTCTGTCATATCCTCTTTCTATAACAAACATTTTTTCTTTAGCAGAAATTAATGTTTTTAATGACATATTTTGCAGAGAATAAATACCAAGCATGCTAATGCTCAGCACTGCAAGAGCAATCATTACTTCTAAAAGAGTAAAGCCTTTTTTTAATGTTTTCTGCTTCATTATTCCTCAGTTTTTTTATATCTTGTAGTCATAAGCAGTGGAATAGATTCTATTATTCTGCCATCATTCAAGGTTAATTCAAAGTAATCACACATCCCGTCAGGATATATTCTGATTGCATATTCATTTCCCTGAGTTTGATAGCGGTTAATTACTGCATCTGTTACTTCTTTAATATCTGGTATTGTTTTAGTTTCTTTATCGTGGTTCAATAAATTGGCACTTCCTTTAAAGCCTGTAATAACAATAGGCTGTCCTAGTTCAATTGATCGTTCCCATTCTGCTTTTATAAGCTTATCCAGATAATCAAGCTGCGGGTCTATACCTACACTTTTTGATGTAAATTTAGGAGTTAAGCTCATAAGTCCTATGCCTATGATAAGCATAACTATCATTATTTCCATTAAAGTAAATGCTTTTTTATATTTATGTATTTTATGCATATGTGAAAAACAAAGGGAAAGTAGGGTATCCCCCTTTCCCTTTATAATAAAATTACTGTCCTATAGTATATGATGCAATATCTGCATTATAGTTTTCACCGCCTTCCTGACCATCTGCTCCAAACGAGATGATTTCATAATCTCTGTTTTCATCTTCAGTAGGGCTTCTGTATATATATTCATTACCCCATGGGTCTTTGGGAACAGTAGTTGTTGAAAGATATCCACCTGGGCTCCAGCTGTTAGGAACAGGTTCTAACTCTGGTTTTTCAACAAGAGCCTGCAGACCTTGGTCAGTAGTAGGGTAGTTGCCATTATCAAGTTTATACATATTTAAGGCACTTTCTAAGGCTTTTATATCATTTATAGCTTTTGTTACTCTTGCTTTATCTGGTGCACTCATAATTTTTGGACCTATAAATGTAGCTAAAAGCCCTAAAATAACAAGAACAACCATAAGCTCAATCAGTGTAAACCCTGGACGCATTCTTCTTTTTTCCATATTTAACAACCTCTTTTATTTTATTAAATTTATCAAAAAATATCATAAAACATTAAAAAAATCAATAAATCATTTAATTTTTCAAATAATTGTTCGATACATATAATGTATGAAAAAATATATTTTGCCAATAATAGTTTTTACTGCTGTATCTGTATATTTTATATGCTGTATTTATCTATATGATATATCAAATATGTCTTTATATAATATTGTTCTTTTTATTTTTGCTTCTCCTTTATTAGAGGAGTTTGTATTCAGAGGATTAGTTCAAAAAAGTATAAATAATTTTTTAAAATCTGGTATTTTTCTATATATTTCATCTGGAAGTATTATATCATCATTAATTTTTACATTTATCCATTTAATATTAAATGATTTTGCATTTATATATTTACTGGTATTTTTCCCTTCTTTATTTTTTGGATATTTATATGATAAGTATAAAACTTTATTACTACCTGTTTTATTTCACAGTTTCTTCAATATTAATGTATTTATAGCATATCCTCTTAATGATTTAACATTTTTTTTTGTTGAGAAATTATAGAGAAAGTGATGATGATATAAAAAAATGTTTGCATTTTATGTGATAAATTGATATTTCATATAGCATGGTAAATTTTAAACTTCCTTATATAGTTTATCCCATAGTTATAGGTATAGCAGCAGGTTATTTAATTTCAGTAATAGCAGGAAGTGCTTTTATGGCACCAAAACCTTTACCTGTACCAAGGATAAAAAAAGTAGAAAAAGATAATTTAGATGTTAATAAAACAGCAGAAGATATTATTGCTAAAAATATCTTTTTATTAGATGTTATGCCTGTTCCAGCTGCAAATAATGCTGGTGCAGAAATTGGTGAAGATGGTAAACCAATTGTTACAAAAGATGGTGCTCCATTAAATCCACCGCCCCCATTTAAAGCTGCTTTGATAGGCATTATTTATGATGAAGTTAACCATGCAGGTATAGCTACAATTAATCTTGATAATAGCACATTAAGTATCTCTCTTGGTAAAACTAAAGAAGGTATTACATTAGTTGATTTATCATTCAGCTTTGCCACGATAGAAAAGGATAAGAAAAGATATTCAATAGTTATAGATAATGGTGCAGTTGTGCAGTCAATTCCTAAAAAACAGGCATCAAATACTGGTGTAAAAGTGCAGGACAGCGGAACAAATATTAATATTACTGTTCCAAGAGATGAACTTAAAAACGACTTGAAAGATATAAATAAAGTACTTCAGAGTGCAAGGGTTGCAACTTTTTATGAAGATGGCAATTTTGTGGGCTACAGAGTGGCTATGTTAAAGCCAGAATCACCATTATTAAAGCTTGGCTTAAAAGTAGGTGATGTTATTACTAGAATTAATGGCAGCGAGCTTACAAACCCTGCAGCATTATTTAATATGTTCTCTCAAGTTGATGATATATCAGCATTAAATGTAGATATGCTGAGAAATAATGAAAAAAAATCATTGTTTGTGGAAATTAGATGAAAAAGAAACTATTTTTATTACAATTCCTTTTTGCAGTATTTTTTGCCTGCAGCTGTTATGCTCAGCAAAACGATTATGCGGTAAACTTTAAAAATGTGCCAATGAAAGACTTTATTACATTTGTGTCTGAATTTACTGGTAAGAATGTTATATATAATGAGGCAGATTTACGGGGTAATGTAACAATTTCTTCTCAAAAGAATATGGATGCAAAAGAAATTCTTGATATTTTTTATTCTGTTATGAAGTTAAATGGTTATCAGCCTGTTACAAAAGGTGACAGCATACATATTGTAGCAGAAAAAGATATGCAGGCTTTTGATGAAGAAATAAAAATGAATGGGGTTGGCAGAAATGCAAAAGGGTATATGACTACTGTTATGTCCCTTGATAACTATAATGCTGCCACTATCCTTCCAGTATTAAACAGAATGAAGTCTAAAACTGGTTATGTGGAAGCTGTAAAAGGTTTAAATATATTAGTTGTTAGAGATGATGCTTCCCGCATTGAAAAAATGACTGCATTGATAAATAAAGTAGATAATATAGCCGCAGGCTATGAGTTTTATACACTTTCTTTACAGTATAGCATTGCAAGTAAGATAGAGCAGCAGATTACTAAATTTTTTAATGAGCTTGCAAAATACTCTATAAACCCAACATCACCTGTTATTATTTCAGATGATATATCTAATACATTAATTATTGCAGCGACTAAAAAAGACTATGAAAGAATATCTACAATAATAGCAAACCTTGATTCTAAAAATATGGCAATCAATACAGAGCCCAGAGTATTTTATTTAAAGAATGCAAGGGCAGAAGATGTGGAAAAAGTCTTATCAAAGCTTGTGTCCTCTCTTTCTCAGCAGGCAGGCAAAACAGGCACAACAGCAGCTGCATCATCTAACTCAAAAGTAAGTATATCATCAGATAATGCAACAAATTCTATTTTAGCAATAGGTGATAAAGAGCTATATGATAATTTAGATTCTTTAATATCTAAACTTGATGTTCCACGCCGTCAGGTATATGTGGAAGCATTAATTTTAGAAACAAGTATAGATAAAAGTTCTCAATTTGGTGTTGAATGGTTTATGGGAGCAGGCAGTGAGTCTGGTGCACTTGTGGGCAGTAGTTCAAATACCGGCAGTTTAGGCAGCATTATCGGCTCCATTACTCAAGGAGCATCAAGTATTTCAGGTCTTGGCACAGGTCTTGGTATTGGTGTTATAGGTAATATTATATCGTTTCAGGGGGCAAAATTTCCGTCAATTGGTGCATTGATTTCTGCCCTTAGAACATCAAGCGGTATAAATATTATATCAAACCCACAGATACTTACGCTAAATAACTCAGCAGCAGAAGTATTTGTTGGTGAAAATATGCCATATCAAACAAGCACAAAATATGACTCAAATAACAACCCTATACAAACTTATGATTATAGAGATGTTGGTGTTAAGTTAAAAGTTACTCCACAGATTTCCAGTGATGATATGGTAACTCTTTCTATTGAGCAGGAAATTAAAAAAGTTTCAGGTTCAGCAGTAAGTGCTACAGCACCTACTACTCTTACAAGGTCAACAAATACAACAGTTAAACTGAAAAACCATTCAATTATGGTTATTTCAGGTATGATAAAAGATGACTCTACTACTACTGTATCAGGTATCCCCGGTCTTTCACAAATACCTATTTTAGGCTGGCTTTTTAAAACCCAGTCTACCACAACTCAAAAAACAAATGTTATGCTTTTCATAACAGCACATATTATTGATACTGTTGAAGATAATCAAAAACTTATGGAAGATAAGCGTGCTACAATGGAAGATTTTAACCATCAAGGTGATACAGAATTCAGCAAGGGAGCTTTTACTGATACAGGCAGGTCTATTCAGCTTAAAAATGAAATAGAGGGTTTATCTCCAGAAGAAGCACAGAAAACTCAAAGCCAGAGAGATAAAGAAAAAGCAGAACGAGAAAAAGCAGAGAAAAAAGCTGAAAAAGAGAGACAAAAAGCAATAAAAAAGGCTGAGAAAGAAGCAGCCAAAAAAACAGCTAATGAAGATGAGAAAGCAGTAGAAGAAAATACTAAACTGCTAACTCCTGCTGCTGTTGATAATCATACAGAGCCTGCAAATCAGCCTTTAAATAATAATGAAGATACAGGTATTATCAGCCCGGAAAATCAAGGTGAATAATATATGAGTATGGATTTTGATAGTATAAAATCTCAGTATATGAAATTTCCAGATAAAAGTGATTTTATACCTGTAAGTGCAGAAAATGGGGATATAAAGTTTTATTATGCTGATGATGCAGGACTGCAGAAAGCAAAATTTATGAGTTTTTCTCTTGGTATTAATCCAGATTATGAATATACAGAAAAAAGGCATATATTAGAAATACTTGAAAGCTTTGGTGGCGAAGTAGATGATATAGGCTCAGATGATGAAAGCGATGATTTAGAAGATGATGCAAATATTTTAACATCATCTTATGATGATGCACCTGTTATCAGGCTTGTGAATCAAATTATTATCAGTGCTGTAAAAAATGGTGCCAGTGATATTCACTTTGAAGGCAGAGATGGTGCTTTTTTAATCCGCATTAGAGTGGATGGCTGTTTAAATACATTAAAAACATATCCTAAAAGTGTTCATGACCCAATTCTTGCCCGTATAAAAGTTATAGGCCAGCTTGATGTGGCAGAAACAAGGAGAGCACAGGATGGTAGAATTAACTTAAAAATAGGCAACCGTGTTATAGATATTCGTGTATCTACAATGCCATCTATTAACGGTGAAAAAGCCGTTCTTCGTATATTAGAGCGTTCTTCAGATTTTACATCTCTACAGCAGATAGGTTTAGACGGCGAGCTTTATGAAAAATTCCGCCCATATCTTGATAGACCAAATGGTATTATATTGGTTACAGGTCCTACAGGAAGTGGTAAAACAACCACTCTTTATGCATCACTGCTTGCAATGAACAGGGATAATAAGAATGTGGTTACAATAGAAGACCCTGTTGAATATCATATTGATAATGTAACACAAGTACAGATGAACCCTGCTGTAAACTTAACTTTTGCTGCTGCAATTAAAACATTTTTAAGACAGGACCCTGATATTATATTAGTAGGTGAAGTTCGCGATAATGAAACGGCAGAGGCTGCTATTCAGGCATCATTAACTGGTCACTTAGTTTTATCTACACTCCACACAAACGACTCGCCAACAGCTATTGCAAGGCTTATAGAAATGGAAGTAGAGCCATTTTTAATATCTTCTTCCCTTGCGATTGTAATAGGTCAAAGGCTGGTTAGAAAAATATGTCCACATTGTCAGGAAGAAGTGCAGGCAGATGATTATATAAAATCTACTTTTGCTCATGCAGGTTTAGAATTAGAGAGTTATATAAAAGGCAAAGGCTGCCCTAACTGTTTTAATACTGGCTACAGGGGCAGGATAGGTATATTTGAAATGCTTGAAATCACTGACAGCCTGAGAAGTTTAATAAATAAAAGAGCATCAAGCTATGATATAAAAGAAGCCGCACGGAAAGAAGGTTTCCGCACTATGTTTGAATATGGTGCAGAGCTTGTGAAAAAAGGTATAACAACACCATCAGAAGTGCTTTCTGTTACAAAGGTTGATTAATGGCAGCATACAGCTATAAGGGTATATCAAAAACAGGAAAAGAAGTAAAAGGTGTTCGTGAAGCAGTCAGCAGACAGGCACTAACAAGTGAACTTTTATCAGAAGGAGTATTTGTTTCTTCTATTTCTGATATGCGGGAAAAACAGCCGTTTTTTGCAAAGTGGCAGGAAATATTTGCAAAAAAACTCAATTTATCAGACACATTTTTTCAGCTTTCTTTGCTTTTAAGAAGTGGTATACCACTTGTAGAAGCATTAAAAATTGTTGCAAAAAGTACAAAAGAGCAGCATTTAAAAAATGCTTTATTAGAATCTGCATCAAAAGTTTCAGAAGGTATGCGGTTTTCAGACAGCCTTTCAAAATATCCTAAAATATTTGAGCCAATGTATGTAAACCTTATTAAAGCATCAGAACAGGTGGGCAAGCTTGCTGCTGTTTTAGCAGATATTGCAGTATATGAAGAAGATAAGCGTAAAAATACAGATAAAATAAAAACAGCTATGGTTTACCCTATGACAATACTTGTTATGGGTTTTGCAGTGCTGGGCTTTTTACTTGCTTTTGTTGTGCCAAAAATGGAATCTATTTTTGCGTCAATGAAACAGCAGATACCAGCATCTACTCAGTTTTTATTAAAAGTTTCTGATTTTGTGAGTGAATATGGGCTTGTGCTGCTGCTTTTTGTTATGTTTATCATATTTACTGTCAGGTATCTTTATAAAAATAATAATAAATTCAGATTTGCAGTTGATAAAAAGCTTTTTAAAATAAATCTTGTATCACATGTATCTGTATCTAAATTTGCCCATGTATTATCATTTCAGTTAAAAGAAGGGCTGCCCTTAACAGATGCTCTGCATTATGCTTCTCTTGTTATTGATAATAAGTATATGTTTGATATAGTATCCCAAGTAAGGGAAGCGGTACAGGCTGGTACAAAATTTTCTGTTGCAGTTAGAAATGCTGGTATTTTCCCTGAACTTTTTCCTGCAGCTGTTTCAACTGGTGAATCTTCTGGTAATATGCCTGAACTTTTAGAGCGTGTTAATGAATTTTACTCTAAAAATGTTGATAAGTTTTTAACATCATTTATTTCAGCTATTGAACCAATATTTATTGTTATTATTGGTGTGCTTGTAGGTTTTATTGTTGTATCTATTATGCAGCCTCTTTTCTCTATGAATTCTCTGGTGCAGTAATATGGCAGATATTACAAATTACTATAGCTTTATATTAGCAGTAATTATGATTTCATTAACACCTGGGGCAGATACTGTTTTTATATTAACAAAATCAATAGCAGGTGGATACAGGCAGGGATTTGCTTCTGTTGCTGGTATTGTCTGCGGTTTATTTGTCCACACAACTTTAGCAGCTTTTGGTCTTTCTGTAATACTAATGACTTCTGCACTTTTATTTAATCTTGTAAAAATTGCAGGTGCAGTATATTTAATATATCTTGGTATTATGGCTTTAAAATCAAAATCAAGTATTAATATTAATAAAGAAAATGCTTCATCATCATTTTTTGTAGTATTCAGGCAGGGTCTTTTTACAAACCTGCTTAATCCAAAAGTGGCACTTTTCTTTTTAGCACTTCTTCCACAGTTTGTAAAAAGTAATGCTGAAAGTCCAGTTCCTTTTTTAATATTAGGTTTCACATTTATTTTTATAGGAACCTTATGGAGCTTGTTTTTAGTGTGGGCATCAGCTAGAATGTCAAACACATTAAGGCAGTCTAAATTTTCTTATTATTTAAATAAAGCTGCAGGAGTAATATTTATTGCTCTTGGTTTAAATATTTTAAGGCTTAGAAATTAGTATATATAATACAAAATTAGGTGGAAATATGAACAATATCGATTTAAAATTGAATGAGTTTAAAGAAGAAATAATAAACGAAATAGAAAAACGAAAAAATGATGGTATTCTTGAAACGGAAAATGCAGAATTTTTAATTAAATTAATTAATAATGCTGATACAAAAGATGATGTTTTAAAACTATCAATATTAGGCACTACATATAAAAGGA
>CAJUJZ010000003.1:0-36010 GCA_910586745.1 uncultured Mucispirillum sp.
TTTTTTTAAGAAATTATGATTATTCTTAAAAATCACTTTCAATATCCATTATAAATTATTGATTTAAAAGCATTTTTAATGTAAAAGTAAGATAAATTTTAAAATTTATATATTTTTATAAAGAATATATGAAACAATAAAATGAAAACTCACTTTATGATTTTTACTCTTTTTTGACAATAACTTATACTTATTTAGATTTCTCAACATCATCATCAGTGATTGCATTTTTGATTACAATCTGCAATCACTCTGCAATCGGTTGCAGAAAATGCAACTCCTATATATTTTTTTTAAAAAATTTTAAATTTTACATCATATATTATATTTATATGACCTGCATATCATAACTCATTTGCTACTTTTATGCAAGCATACTTTTTTATTTCCCAAAAAAAAGGGGGGAATTATCCCCCAGCTAAACTGCTTTATTTTTCTGCATTTCTTCTGCAAACTTCTTCAAATCATCCGCCCCCAAGTGAACATATCTTTGGCTTGTTGCAAGCTCTTTATGTCCTGCCCACGCCATTATTAATGCTGCATTAGCCCCATTCTTAGCAAGTCTCGTCAAGCAGGTATGTCTTAATGAATGTATTGTTACATCATCAGGCAAGCCTGCCTGTTCCTTTGCTCTGTTAAAATGATATACCAGTGCTTGATATGAAATATGTGGAAACAATTTCATATTGCCTGCACGGCTCAAAAGTATTTTTCTAACACGCTCTGAAATCGGCACGGTTCTAGGGTTATCAGTCTTATTTACATATATATGAATAAAACCGCCATTAAAGTCTATATGCTCTTTGCGAAGTCTTAGCCCCTCACTAACTCTTAAGCCTGTGTCTATAAGCAGCTCAAAAAAATCTCTTATCTCTGCCTTGTTTATATTCTCTAAAAAAGACTTTTCCATATCTTCTGATAAAACATTTCTGTCTTTACTTCTAACCTTGACAGCTTTGACTTTTATTCTTTTTGGCACAAGCTCATCATCGGCAACCCTTTTCAATATTGTTCCAAGTTTAGATAAACACAAATTTATTGAGCTGTCCTGTAACCCTGCATTTCTTAAATGGGTTACAAAATTAGAAATGTCTATTTGCGTAATTTTTTCTACCACTCTGTTATTGCCAAAATAATCTAATATCTTGTTTGAAATATGTTCAAAATTGCCTTTTCCTCTTTGCCACTGAACTTGAAAGCAGTAGTCAACTGCTTCTTTCATTGTCAGTGGCTTTGTATCTTTCTGCGGGTTTTTCTGCATTTCTATTAAACATAACAGGGCTTCTTCATAAGTCCTTAATGTCTTTGTTTTCCTAATGCCCTCAATAGTTACATCTACTATGTAACTTCCGTTCGCTTTCTGCCTTATGCCTTTTGGTAACAGTAATTCATTAGTTTTCATTTGCTCCACTCCTTATATATTTTGCAATCTAGCAATCAGTTCCTGCCCCTTATTTGTAAGGTAATATTGCCTGCTGCGGTAGTCTTCCATATTAACAACACCTTTAATTAACTTTAAACCGCCTTTCTTGCTGTTGCCACTGGACACTCCCAGAACTACCCTTGATATAGTCCCTTTGTTTATTCCTGTAGCCTCGCAAATTTCCTTTTGCGTCTTGGCAGGGTTGCCAGCTACATATAATAAAACTTTAATCATTTGTGTTGTCATCTCTCTATTAGAGATACCTTGATTATCCAGCATTTCTATTGCTGCTTGAAGTCTACCCATATCCATATATACCCCCTTTATTGCTAAAATGCAATATAAAAGTAAAACAAATGTTCGTTATAATATTTAAATTTCCCTGCATTTCATTTATAAATAAGTAAAATGTTTTTTATTAGCTATAAATGATTGCAAATACACAATAAAGAATTATCCCTGCTGGTTTTTCTGTAATTATAAAAATTCTTTTAAAAAATCCGTGTCATATTCCAACTTTTCAAATAAAATATTGCTCGGTATATCTAGCTCCATAACATAATCACATACACCATCTATTATCTTGTTTTTTAATTTTTCATCTAAGTCTGAATAAAAAGAATTTCTTTTTAAATGATTTTCAATTATAACGCTTGTGTCCCATTCTGTTAAAATAATCATATTGCCTCCTTGTTTTTCTGTATTTCATTGGGCAGGGCATAAATTATGCTTATTGTTATGCCCTGTATATGTTTTTATAAATGTTCTTTGTTCAGTTCTAATAATTCATTGAGCCTTTTATTTGCTTCATCTTTATTTTTTAAGTTTTCAAATATTTTTCTTGCTACATCTACCCCTGCTTTTACATCACAAACAAAACCTTTTTTAAAAAAATTGTTAGCGAAATCTCTAACCATATAACCTACAAAACTATTATTGATGTAGGTTTTTTTTGATTTAAAGCACAAATTATTCAAATCGTCGCCCTCAAATATAATTACTGCATAAGTGTAACCACCTCGCACCACCCTATATTTAAGTTGAAATATGACTTTTTCACCCTTTTTTATTTTATACCCTGTTTGCATTAAATGCGGGTTTCCTACCCCCGCAGCATTTAAAGCAAAAATAAATATTGCCATATATTTGTTTATATTATTCATAATTAACCCCTTCTTCTTTTCTGCATTTCTTATTATTGCAGGGCGTTTGCCCTGCAACTTATAGCGTTGTATAGTTTTGATGTTTTGAATAATCAACGCCAAACAATCTGCATATAGATATATGCAAAGTTAAACTTCTATCCATACCGCAGCAACTTTCTTTGATTAATTGCGTATCTTTATTAAAGCCGCCCAATGCTTCTAAATAGGCAGGCGGAAAATTTAAAATTTTATTGCTGTCAATATAATTTACATAAATATAGGTGGACGCATTTGTTTGTTTTTTCATAACATAAACCATACGCCCAGCTTTTATTATTTCGCTGAATTTCTGCTTGTCATATTCATAGTTTTTTGTAATGTATTCTTGTGAATAATCAGATAATTTTTTTAATATTTCTTTTTTAATCATAATCGCACCCATTATATTTTTTGTAAGCAGGGCGTAAGCCCTGCAATATTAACATTTGCCCGCTATTGTTAATTTATCCGCATTTTTTAAAAGCATAAATTCAGGATAAATATTTCTTGTATCAATGATAAAATCAGGCAGCATATTTAATGTTGCCGCTTTTATCCTTTCCGCCTGCTCTTCCTGTATTTCTTCCCCCTCTGCTTCTGCTAGATTTATAATTTCGTTTGGCAGGTCGCAAACAAAGCCCTTTATGCTCAAACATTGATTTATAAAGTCTTCTGTTTTTAGCCACGGACGGCATAATGCTTCATTGCTAAAAATTTCCTCTATTTTATTTAAAAAATAGTCTGCAAACTCTTTCACCTGCTCTATATTTCCCAAATTTAAAGCCGTCAAACCATTTGGCAGAACTTTATATATATTCTCGCCAAAATTAGCCGATAACTCTTTATTTAATGCAAAAAATAAACAGCCCTGAAAAGCATGATGTTTGTCTACAACATCCATCGCTCTATCAATATTAAATTCTTTTATTTCGTGGCTTGTGCCGTGATAAAGCATAATTTCATTAGTTAAAGTTAAATATTTCATATTTACCCCTTGACTTTCCCGCATTTCTTGTGTATAAGAAATAAAAGGATAGATTTTTTTTATTGTTTCCCCTGCCGTGCATACACTCACGACAAGGGTTTTAATTGGTTAGTTTGTAGCTTTTTTCAGTTTTAAGCAGTCTTTTTTGTTGCGAATATTGACCGCTTTAAATGATAAAACTACATTCCCTATACAAGATATATAAGTAATCTTGTATAGTCTGCCGTTGATTTTAATGATATTAAGTAGTTTAATATCATCAGTGTTTAAATAATGTTTCATACTGTTTTTTTGCACCTCCTTATAAAAAAAATAGTATGTTTTATAAAGTGAGTTATGCACTTATTAAGCTAACTTAATTATATATTGCTTTACCTGTTAACTCTTCCCGCTGGAATGTGCCATAAAGCTTTATATAGAGTAGCTTATATTGTGCTGTTCTCTCTTTATGTGCTGATTATATCAAGTATACTTTACAATGTCAAGTATAATTTATATATTTTTTTTAAAAATATTTTGTTACGGTTATAAATGATTGATAGATTTAAGGAAATAAAAAATAAAGTTTTTAAAAATCAATCTAATATGTCAAGTAATTTGCATTTATCAAGACAGGCTTTGAATAATATAGAGCGTGGCATTAGTTTCCCATCATATAATACTTTGTATGTATTATGTAATGATTACAATATCAATTTAAATTATTTATTGACAGGTCAAGGCAATATGTTATTATCTGATGATGACAAAGTAAACAATGATGAGCTTATCCAGCAGCAGCAAGACAGAATAAAAGAGTTACAAGCACAAGTAAATTTATTAAAAGAGTTACTACAATCTAACAATAAGCAATCATAATAATATAGTCATAATTATTCAAAATTTAAGCTATAAGCAGAGTTATATATAATATAGTATAAATTTACTATTTAATAATTATCTACTGATACAAGCGAAATAATGAGCTTGTAAAGAGTATGTATGCCTATGTGTTGCTGTGATAAAGCAGAAAAAAGATAAACAATAAAATAGATATTGGCGTTCGCGTGTGTGATTTGAGCTGAATATAGCCTTAATCGTGCATATTTTAGCTTGTATTTAATTTTTTATTTATTCAGGCATATTTTATCATTTTAAAGTTGTCTCTCTTTGCAAGCTAAAATATGAATAAATAAAGCTATATATATAATTATAAAATATAACTATATAAATAAATGGCTTAAAAAAGGGTTTTAATAAGAATTATAATTTTAATATAAATAAGAATTATAATAAAGATTTAAATATAACCTGCTGAAAAAAAGAAAACGAAAAAAGAAAAAAACTATAGTTAAGATGTGAATAAAAATTTTTTTGTCAAGGCTTTTTTTAAAAAAATTATAACTGTTTGATACAGTTAGAGAAAAAGCATATAGAGCCGTCACTATGTTTTATTTATGGCATTTTTAATATATTTTACTTTAAAAAATATGATTATATTATTTATCAGTAATTTATATTATAACAATTGCGGAACAGTTGCATTTATTGCATTTTATGCAGGTCTTTTGCACGGTATGAGCGGTAGGCAGAGCAAACAAAACTAATCAAGCAGGCAGACGCCAAGCTATAACAAACCATAGTAGCCAAAGCAAACCAGCCAGACAAACCAGAGCGAAGCAACGGGGGGAATGGGGGCGGTTGCGTTTTATATGTATCCCTTTACAATTCCGACCCCAAAAAAGTCTTTTATATTATTTCTATTCCTTTCCTGTTATTCATAAGACGCCACTAGGCTTTAACCTTTTACCTATGACAAGAGTTATTGTATAAAGAATGGAATTATACCTAAATACAACAATCTCTTATTACAAGCTAAAATATTAATTATTAGAGCCAAAAAAGTTTTTCCACATTTTATATGCTATTATACCAAGCCCAATAGTAACTGTCGCTCCACCAATTAAAAAACCTATTAAAAAATTTGTAAGCGTTGTTTCCATTTCCTTTATATTCCTCCGTTAGAGTTTACCATTTAGCCTGCAACAAGAGTTATTGCTAAAAGAATATAATTATCCCAAAACAATCATCTCTCGTTACAGACTAAAATTTAAGTTAATAACCTACATTAATAAAATTTAAGACTTCGCCTATATTTAATTTATTAATGCAGTAATCATATATTTTCGGGTGTGATTTTGCTAGCTTTTGAAATTTGTTTGGCTCTTTTTCTAAATGACAACCATACATACAGAACATACAACCAGTCCTTTTTTCGCCTGTTAAGTAATATTTGTTATTACTATCTTTTAATAAGTCGCCATATATCTTTGCAATAGGCAATTTAAAAGTGTCTATATATTCAAATATATCTTGTTCAGTCCATAAGGATAATGGTTTACTAGTAGGTCTTTTGTTGTTAAATGCATTACAGCCATACTTTATATAGTTACTCATTCTTAACTTACTTTCTTCTATGAGTGTAGCTATAAAAGGCTTTCTGTTTGTTTCTTTTTCATATCTTTCAGACGGCTCTTTTTTTAATGTGTCACAACATTTATCACTGATTTTGAAAGGAGCATTTATTAAATACTTCCATTTATCAGATATTTTAAAGCTACCTTTACTATTGCCATTTAACCTTAATTCTTTCAGTTTTGGACTATTCGTGTTTCTGTATTCATAAATGTATGCACTCTGCTCTTTGCTTACAACAGGATAGCCATATTTTTCTATGACTTTATTAAATGGTATTTTAGGTCTTACTATCTTTACATTATCAAAAGTCTTAACAAACTTAACTATTTCAGGGAACTCAAGCCCTGTATTGCTAAAAACGGCAGGAACATTTGGATATAATTTCCTAACCAAGTCTAATAATACAGTGCTGTCTTTCCCACCTGAAAAGGCAATATATACCTGCCCTTGCCAGTGATTATACCATTCTGCTATTCTTGCTTGTGCTATACCGATTTTTCTATGTAATGGCAATTTTTGTAATTCAGTAATATTCATTTTATTTACCATTTCTGTTTTTGTTCTTGGTTATCGGTCATATTAAATGACTGAATAGCTTTTAAAGGTTCTTCTTTATGCAGATATGAGAAAGGCTGTTTATTATTGCCGTCTTTTCTGTCCAACCCTACATAATGCCCATTACTTTCTTTGCAGCTGCCATTACAGTTGCATTTGCAGTCATCTTTACTATGACTTAAATTTCCCTGCAAAGTATTAATATAGTCTTGTATATACCATACTGCTTTCTGTAAGTCTTCTATTTCTTTATCTTTATCAGACTTTCCCGTTTCCTGTTTGATACCTGCACGCCATAGATATTTTATAGCATTGCCTATATTAAAGTTATAGTGTCTAGTTATTTCTATGCACTCTATCCCGCTTGGGTGTGTTGTATAATGTTTTGGGTGTGATACATTATCAATCATAATTATACCTCATTAAATTGTTTTTCTTTTAACAGTTTTTCAAGGAATAATGCCTTTTCATCTGTTGAATGAGCTGCCACTAAATACAGAGCTTCACTGCTGTTTGTTTCTGCTATCTTAACTAATTCTTTTACTGCCTGTTCTTTTGTGTTGAACTTCATAGCTTCACAAATTTTCTTACAGTAGTCTATATAATAGTGTCCTGCTTTTTTACTGCGATAAAAACCCTGCTCTATATCCAGCAGTAAATAGAACTCTTTTTTCTTATGCTGTTCTTTAAATTTATGTTTTTTTAAATGTTCTTTCATATTCTACCTTTTGGTCTGTTTCTAATATCATATTTCTTTTGTGGTTTAACTTTATCTTTCCAAGCAGGATAGACAGTAATTGTGCCTGGCACATAGCCGAACAGTTTTCTATACTCTGCCGCTTTCTTCCCTGTTGGTGCTTTTTCGTTATAAACAACTTCCATTTCCAGCTTTAACGCTCTGTCTAACCGCTCTTGTATTTTTACATCAATATCAGACTTCATATTGTCTACAAAGTGAGCCACGCCCATTGCAAGACAATCAAGCCTGTCATCGTGAGCTAATGCGTTTTTTTCTGCTATAATATGAGTTAGCTGATAGAAAAGCATATAACGGTGTCTGATATTTTCAGGATAAATAAGAGTGCTTATGTTGTCTGCTTCTATAACAGCTCTATTTACAATAAGCCTGTGTGTGTTTAATACTGGCTCCAGAGTATCTATTATCCGTCTTTCTTTCATTGTGGTATTACGGACTTCTACAATTTCTGCCAGTATTTCATTCTTTTTAAGGAATGGCAAAAGCAGGCTTGAAAACATACCGTCCCCATAGTTGCTTTCAATAATTACCTTTTGAGCTTTGTATGCGGCAGCAATACTGGAAAGTTTTTCAAGTGTTGTTTCTTCATATCCGCCTTGAAAGCCGCCCACTGCCATAAGAAATAAGTAACCGTCTCTTTCATATAACACACAGTAGGAAGTTTCGTCCTGCCCTCTGCCTGACGGGTCTATTACTAATATTCTTTGTTTATATGGAAGATAATTATTTTCTGCCAGTATTCCTTGATAGAAATAATCGCCCTGTAAACCACAGGACGCTACCTGTAAACGATTTTCTCTTGTTCTGGTATGTAATACCTTTTCAGGCGATAACTCTTTATCTAAATCAAATATTATTAAATCTTGCAGTTTTAATGGGTATCTTTCATAATCAGACAATGCAGTATCAAGCATAAACTGTAAAGCAAAGCCAGACTTGCCATATTCCAGCTCCCTAGACAATAACTCATCTTCATTAAATCTTTTTGGGTCTGTTGGCTGTCCTGCGATGTCTGGGTTATCTTCTACCGCCTGTTTAATGGCCGGTGCTATCTTTTCCCCATAGCTTGATAATTTTTCAATGCTTGGGTATCTTGCAGTCCATATTCTAGTAATAAAGCCCCTGTCGCCAAGCAGATTATAAATAGAGCTTTCTGTCTGCGGTGTTCCAAGATAAATAATAGTGCCGCCTATTTTAAGGATAGCTGCTGCTTCTTTTATGCTTTCAGACAGCTTCATTCTTTGCTCGTTTGTAAGTGAATTGTTAGGTGTTTCCACATCATCAAAAATAATATAGTCCGCACGGCTTCCTGTCATCTGCCCTGTAATACCCACTGCCTTTACAGACGGGCTTTTATCTGGCTTAATGAGTGCCACATCAAAAGCGTCTGACGCTGACCTTTGGTGCGGCTCTGGTATCATACATTTAAACAAGTCATCGTTGTATAATAACTGTTTGCAGAATGTTACGAACTCCCTTGCAAACTTCATACTGGCAGATACTACTAAAAACTTTAACTCTGGGTTTAGTCTTAACTTCCACAGGACAAATGCAACTGTTAAGTATGATTTACCAACGCCCCTAAATGCTTCTATTAATTTTCTGTCTATGGAGTTATCAGCAAGGAATTTCGCAATATCTAATTGAACTGGTGTAGGCAGCGGCAGGGAAAGCCCCTGCCATATATGCACAACAACTTTTCTAAAATCGTAAGCCCATTCAGGCAGTGCAGGATAGTTTTTATCTGCCATTGCCTGCACCTCTGAATAAGCCTGTTTCTATTTCTGCCAGAGTATCATCATCAATACTGCTGCTTAAAGTATCTGCAATTTCTGCTAATTTTGGGTTTTTAATACTTGCAGCATTAATGCCGTTATCTTTTAAAAATTTAAGCATATTTGATACATCACTGGCAGAAACATTGCCGTTTTGCAGCTGGTCTAAAAAATGCTCTGCCAATAATTCGTGTAACTCTGTAAGTTTCTTTTCAGTATCTGCCATTATGTTTTACTCCTTAATTTATTTTTTATGAAATCAACAAGTGCTTCAGATAAAGCCATTCCTATATCTGTTCCAGAAAAAGCAGCAAGCCCGCCAACAGCTACTGCCATTTTTAAGGGAATATCTGGCATAAGCCACAAGACAGCTTCAAATGTAAAATAGGATATAAACATTGCAGATAAACAAGCCCAGAATTTATGACGGAATGAATAGTTTTTTAACTTCTCGTCTCTTTCTGCTCGTGCGTGGAAACCAGATAATGCACCAAAGACAGACACAACAATAAGCCATAGATAAACAATATGGTCTTTTAAATAATCAATAATTGCAGTTATTATCACTCCCCCTTGATACAGGCTTTTAAAGCCTGCTCCACTTCCTTAGTATATGAAATTATATTTATGTTATCTTTTACGGTGCTGCCTGTCTGCTTTGGTCGTACAGGCATTTCTATACTGCACCTGACAGGAATATAAACTTCTTTAATACTCTGCCTGTATAATGCCTGTTCTTTTGCGGAACAGCCAAAAAGAAAAAGAGCAAGAAAGAAAAAAAGCACCCCAAGTCCTATATGATAAAACTCGGCTTTATTTTTTCTTGCTGTCTTTTCTCTATTGATTTTTGATAAAACAGCTCTATCACTTGCCATTTAAAAACTCCATTTGTGTATTGTTGATAATATTTAACCTGTTTTCACAGGAACCGTCTTTTGCTATACTTTGCTCTGCTTTTTTAAGCAGCAAATTTTTTTGTAATGAAATATTATTCAGCTCCTGTTTTAATACCTGCACAGCTTTATCGTTATCTATCTTTACTTTTTCTATCTCTTTATTCTGCTTATCTATGGCAGTATTTGCCTGTTCCAGACTGTCTTTATAAAGAATTACCTGTAACTGCTCTTGTTTCAGCTCTGATTTAAGAGTTTTTATTTCAGCCTTATAAACTGCCACAGTTACAGAAAAAGCCGTTACAAGCAAAATTATAATAATAAAAAGGGCAGATGTTACCCTGCCCCCTGATAAAATATTAAGCATATAATGCCGCTCCTGTTAAATTTTTATTTTCAAATTCTTGTTTAGAGAAAAAATACTTGAAATATAATAAAGGTTGGTATATATTGAGTGCAGTTGGAGCGGTTAGCTCCGAAATTTAGTTTGTTTTTTCTAAATCCGCAAGTTACCGCTTGCGGTTTTTTTATGGTTTCAGCTTATAGATTAAGCTGGATATTATGACTACTAAGATTAATTGGATAACCCAGCTTTCATTTACCATAAAGCCTACCTCCATTATGAAGTAAGCTAACCGCTCTCCAGCCTGTGCAAATTCTCACTCATCCCTATTCGACGGGAATTTGGCAGTCTTCGCACAAACCGCTCACCAACTGCATTACTTTTATAACATATCTTTATATACTTTACAATATTCTTTTATCTCATTCTTAACATTCAGGTCTTACAGGCCATATTACATTATCAGGGAAATCTAACTGTTTTGTAATATCTCTTAAATTCTGCTTATACTGCAAAAGTGCATTATAATATTCACTATTTTCTGAAATAATATTAAGTGATACCTGTTCTTGATATTTCATAAGCATAATATCTGCTTCGTTTAGCAGGCTGTTTCTTTTATTTCTGATATTTTCAACTTTTTCATCTGCAGAAGGTATATATTTTTTTTCTATATATTCTTCTGCCTGTTCTGGATATTTTTCTATATATTCAGTCAGCCAGTTATATTTTTCTAACATTTCATCGCTTTGAGAAATATGATAAGGCATATTATTATAATTAACAATGAATGATCCGTCGTTTTTCTTTTTAATATCTGAAACAGAATTTAAAAATAATATTTTATCTTCATTATATTCTACTGTATTCTCCATATAAAGCCTCCAAAAGTTTTTAAATTCATTGATGTAGATATAATTTCAGTTCCACCTGCTGCAATACCTGCTTTATTGTCAACTGCGTTATAATTGTTATAATCATGTGTGCAGGAAAAAAAGTATAAATATGTGCCACCATCTGGCAATCTATATGATACAGGTATTCCCTGCCCGACAACTTGTTGAAACTTACCAATTCCACTGCTGCTTGTTGCTTTTGGCATTTTATTGATAACATCATCATCAAAAGCAAGCTTGTTCCAGCTGTTACTTTTAAAATCATAAATACCTGCATATTCGCCTGAATAATCTAAAGCCAAAGCATTTTTGAAACTGCCTGCAAAATTATTTTGTAATATAGAGCCTGCTATGTTCGGTAATTTTTTAGCTTTCCAATCTGCAGTCTGCCAAAAAAATGAGTAAGTTCCTGATGTATTATCAGTCAGCCAGTTGTCTTCATCAATTACAGTCCTGTCTTTTATACCTGTTGAAAGCCCGTCATTTCTTCCTGTGCCGCCTTTGCTTGCAGGCAGTATTCCTGTTAAATTTGTCAATGCGTGACTATGATTTTTTGCTGAATATTTGTTATCAGCTGTTGCAGGTTTTAAATACACTCTGTCGTGATTATGGATACTGTCAGCCTTGTCTGCAAGGGCTGTATTTGTTTCATTTTTTAATGTTTCAATAAGCTGTTCTGCCTGAGATATATCTGTCTGCAATATTCCAATAACCCTGTTTATTTCAGTAATCTCTACAGAACTTTCTTCCTTAAAAGTGTTAATAGCTGACTGTGTGTCTTCTTCTAATGCAGCTATTGCCGAAAAAGTTTCAGACCTTAAAGTTGTTATGGCAGACTGGGTTTCCTGCCTTAAAGTTTCAATAGCACTTATTGTCGCACTGCTTACTGGCTTATCCATATCAGAAGTGTTATCTACATTACCTAACCCTACCTGCTCTTTTGTTACTTTGTGGGGGTTGTCTTTGTTCGCAGTATGGGAAACAAATATTTCTGCTGACGCCTCCACAGCTTCAAGGACTTCATTAATATCTACTGCTAACTGCTGGTTAATTAATTTATCAGTTAATTCGCTTATACTGCACCTCCTTTAATATCACTTACAACTTGCTTTAATTTAAATGCTCTTGTCATATTTGCAGTAGTAATTCGTGCAAGCCTGTCAAGGCTTAAATTAAACTCTTCCTTAATTTTATCAAGTATTCCTATAACTATCTCTTGGTCGCCAAAATTGCCGACAATAATATCTTCAAGTCTGTCCATATCAATAAGACATCTTTCAAGCAGAAGTTTTATTTCCATATCTGCCCGTCTTCTCTGGGCGGTTTCCATTGCTAACGACTGTTTTAATGATGATAGTTTTTCAGAAAGGCTTGCAAGCTCTTCTTCATCTGCACTGACTGGGATATTCGCTATATCCTTTTTCAAATCTGATACAATACTCTCTAATCTTTCATATTTTGAGTTTAGAGCGGATATTGTATCATTACTGATTAATTTATCATAAATACCTGCTATCTCTCTTTGCAGGGCAGAATAGCTGCCTGTGGCAGTGTTTAATACCTGCTCTATCCTGCTGTTAAAGTTATGCTCCACATCTGCTATTGTATCCATTAATGCGGATATGTCTTCATCTACGCTGTCCTTTAATGTTTCTAATGCCTGCTTGCTGCTGTCTATATTAGAGTTTAATACTCTAAACATTTCTTCATAGGTATCATCTTTCTCTGACTGCAGGTTATTTAAAGTATCTAATGCTTCAACCAAGTAAGCAGCTGCAGTCCTATTGCTCTCTACACTGCTTTTTATTGTATTAAGATTAGTTTCTAGCTGTCCTATCTTTGCAAGCAGTGTTTCTGTTTCATCTTCTACATTATCAGATATAGAAAAGACTGCTCCTGCTATATCCCTCTCTATCCAAAGCCGTGAGCCGTCTATAATATAGTCCAGCTTCTCTGCAAGTATCTTATTATCAATTTTTACTGTATAGCCGTTTGCACTCTTAAAAGGAATTTGAAATAAAGAGTTTTGTTTAAGAATGTTATTCTTTGTATTATACCTATAAATCACTAATATTTACCTCCCTTGAAAAGCGTTCCTGCATATACTGCGAACTGCGTCTTGTATTTTCCTGCTTGTCTGTTATTCTTCTTTGGAATGCAGGGTTTTCATTTAAGAATACCGTTTGAGCCTGTTTCTTATATCTTACCATAATTTTTTCTATCATCTGTTCCCTTACGCTTTCGCCATTTTGGTTATAACGCCCTTCCGCTTTCTGCCAGGAATAACTGTTTACTAAATCAGTCAAAGCCTGCATTAAAGACTTGCCGCCTATGATTATATTACCCTGTATCTGTGAAAGCCTTGACACATCTTCGGCATTCAATTTTACGCCTTTAATAATATTTGCAGGTGCTCCACCGCGAATGCTTGACGCATACGGCATTAACTGTTCTAATACAAAATTATCTTTTGCATTAGAATATAAATAGCTCGGCTCTGTTTTTTCCCCTGTGATAAAGTTATATTTTGCGGGGATGCTGTTTGATAGAAACGGGATATTTGACGCAAACCTTAACCCCATATCACCCCTTGTTTCTTTAAGCTCGCCGTCTAACTGCCTTGCTGCAAATCTTAAAGCAGAACTCATAGGAACTAAACCACCTAACAGGTTGCCTGCTGTTATCTGTAATGAAACATTTTCAGGGTTTTGGATAGCCTCTATCAAATCTGTTATACCCTGCAAATAAGTTTTGCTGGAAAGGTATTGAATAATAGTGCCTGCATAAGTTAATGGGCTTGCTAAATCATCGCCGCCCTCTCTCATACCTTTATCATAAACAGTGGCTGCCATACCAAAGAAAGCTCCAAACGGGTCAAGCCTGTTATATGGCACCCATTTATCGCCTAACCTGATAGAAAAAGGAAGTCTGCCTTGTGCTTCCCACAATGCTCTTTCTTCCCTGTCTTTTGGATATGCTCCCGTAATTAAGCCGTCAGCAGCAAGAGAAAGCCCTGTAAAGCCTAATGCCAGCCCAACCGCTGCTTTACCCTCTAATACAGCTGCACTCTCGCCACCTTTCTTATATTCTTCCCGCACATATTTTAAGGCAGAGTTCATTATAGGGGTATGCTCTATAATATCTTTAATAAGATTTGTAGGTGTTGTAATAAATGGCACAAATGGGCGTAATGCTGGCACCGACTTTAAAGCAATACCTAACCTGTCAAGGTTTGATGAGCCGTCTAACTCCTGCGTCCAAGTCTGCTTTCTTGCATACTGTAAAGCTTCTTCATTAATTCCTTTTCCGTTATCAAATGCCATTTCAAGTTTCTTACTGATATATGCCGCCTTATCCGCTACGCCTGCCTGCAATGCTTCATCAAAAGTATCTGCATATATTTTGCTTCTATAAGCCATTTGCTTAAAGAACTCATCAGCTGCACCCATAGCCCTTAATGGCAGCTGCATAAAAGCTCCAATATGCCCTAATGCTTTAAAAGGTGTCTCTAACTCTGGTCTTATATTTTGGTATGCTTCTAACTGGTTTATGTCTTTTGCACTGCCTGCAAACTGCCATTTTAGTCTTGCTGCGATTTGGTCTGCATTATTCATTGGATAATATTTAGAAGTGTCTAAAATGTTACCGCCCATTTTTAAAGCAAGCCCTGCCGCCTTTAAACTGTCTGATATGGCAGATTTATAACCTATAAACATTCTTATTCCACTGCGAACCTCATCATTATCCGCCCTTAAAATGCCGCCTGCTATCCTTTCTGCTGGGGTAGCAATAAGTTTTAACACATTGCCTGCCACATTAAACAACTGGGTTACTGGGCTTGATAAAAGGTTATTCACAAAGTAAGTAAGAAATGAGCCACTTAAATATTCTGTATTACTCATTCGTTTTTCAGAAAGCAGTCTGACAAACTTATCTTTATCACTTCTTGCCATACCTAACATCATAAGCTGGGTTTCAGGCTTTGTTATATCTGCCCCCATTTCAGTAAGCTTTTCTAATGCCTTTAACTGTTTAGCATTAACTATAACGATCTGTCCCGCAGACTTTTCAAGCTCTGTGCCTTTAAGCAGGTTGTCTTGGTTTACATGATGAGAGTTATTATTTTTAGTTTTAAAAGGCGTTTCCTGTTTCTCGGCTGTTTCTATTATCCGCTTTAATTCTGCCTTATCAGGCTTGATTTTAAGGCTGTTTAAGGCTCTGCCTACTCCGCTCATTATTGCCTGTGTATGCCCCAGACTTTCTGTCAGCTCTTCATAAGCTGATACAAGCTCGTCATTGCTTTTTAATCTGCCCTGTAAGGACTGTTCTGTAAGGCGGACTACTTTATTAAGCTGTGTTACTGTCCCAAGCCTGTATGCTAAAAGTCTCGGTGCAAGTGTGTTTAATGCTTCACTGTCTGCTTTTAAAAAGTTCCTTAACTCTTTATCCATTAAGTCTTGATTAAATAAAGCGTCTGTCTGTCTTATTGTCTGTTTCCAGCTCATATTTGTATGCAGCTTATTTGCCACAGTCTCCATTATAGTTTTATGCAGATACTTATTACTGTCCTGTATTCTTGTAAATGCTGGGTTATCTTTTGTAAGGCGGGACATAGCTTCTACTAAATCATCTACACTCCTGCCCTGCACTTTACTTACATTTACTACAATCTTGTCTGCAAGGCTGTCTATATCGTTAAGCAGCTTTTTATTTCTTTTATCCCCTGTTAATAGTTTATGGTAGCTTTCGTAATCATTTGCCTTAACTTTTTCAGAATGCTTAATAATGTTATTTACAAGCATATCTTCTGATACTGGCTCTGTCTGTCTGCCTGCTCCCTTAATGGTTTCATCAGCTGCTTCCCCTGCTGTCTTACCTGCCTGCTCGTCTGCTATATCTTTTAAGACTTTTTCCAGCTCATCATTATAGGCTTTGCCATATAAGTTTCTGCCTTTGGCTTTAAGATATGACTTGCTGGCTTTTGCCATAATGAATACACTGTCAAGTAAAGCACCAAGCCCCACGCCCTCTAATGCGTTCTTAAACCTAGCCTCCGCCTTACTGTCATCTTCCCTGTCTGCTAAATAATCTGTTACAATATTAGACAGAACAGGTATCTCATTCAGCACTTCGGCAAGCCTCTCTTCATTTTCATCAAATACAGTAAAATCTGAAATAAAGCCCTTTACTGCTCCACTTCCTATCTTGCCTGCTACCGTCGTTGCATTATTTAGCTTATGCAGTGCAGCAGCTGCACCGCTTGCCGCCTTAACTCCCTTTGTTCCCCATTCTAACACTTTTAAAAATTTGCCCGCTCCAACAAGCCCTAATGCTCCCTGTGTTATAGTGTTGCTTATATCCCCTAATGCTGTCTCGGTTTTTAGTTCTGGCAATATCCTTTCTGTCTTTTTGTTTTCCCCAGTAAAGAGTTCTTTCACAGCATTAGGAGTTTGCAGTATTCCCTCTACCGCGTCTAATGCTCCGCCTGCTACTCCTTTGCTGAAATCTTTTACATAGTCCATTACACCAAAGTCTTTTTCTTCTGGCTCTTGATTTTGAACGCCTGAATACTGGGGAAGTAAACGCCCTGTATTGTCTATTATATTATTACTGTAATCTGCCACTCTATACCCCTTGTTTATCTGCAAAAAGCTCTATAAAAAACTTCTGTCCCTTTGTCGTTACTCTCGGACTTAATGACAGAATAGTTTTATCCTTTAATGCCACCGCCTTTTCCTGCACCTCAAATAAGCCCTGTTCCATTGCTTTCTGGGTAGGCATATTAAAGTCTTTTGTCCTGCCCTTGATTAAGTAACCTTTTTCACGGAAATAATTAAACAGTCTCTGCCTGCCTGTTTCTATTCCGTTCTGCTTTAATATCTTAGCAAACTGCCCTATACTGATACTGCTGTCGCTACCTGATACCGCATTAGCAAATGTTACTTTCGGTCTGTCTTGCTCTATTCTCTCTTGCAGGGCTTGATTTCTTTTCTCACTTTCAACTAAACTTTCTAGTGCTTCTAAATATGTCTGCGGCAGGCTGTGAGACTGTTGCTGTATTAATTGCTTTTCACAGGATATAAAATACTTTCTTATTTGGTTACCTTTTTCGTTTTTTTCAAGCATTGAAATATTTTTCGCAAGGTCTAACGATAAGGCATATTCTAACAGTGGTCGTCCACCCTTTAGGTTTTCCACAGTTTTATGGAAAACCCCATAATCTTCATTCTCTACTGCGTAAGCCTGTTCTAATCTGGCTTTTATCCAAGTAGAAAAATCTTGCTTGCTTTCTAATGCAACCCATAAATCTCTTGCATTAACACTATTTACTTTTTCATTGTTGATTTCTTGTTGAAATATTTGTATATTACTCATTGTTTAACTCCGTTTTACCATTTACCACATAAATACTCGTCATAAGTAATAAGGCGAACCTTTGCTATATGATAAGAGTTTTTTACTCCCTTTTTCTTATCATTATTAGCAAAGAAATTATAAGCCGTAATTTTTGCCCTCTTCTCACTTTCTGATACAACCCACACTGCATAATGAATATTTGTTTCATCGTTTTTATAAAACTCAATAGCATAGCCTTTTATATTTTTATCCTGCATATATTTTGCTATACTTACCCTTGACGGCTTTGCAGAGATATACTTAATCTCTTTTGTGTCTGTTTCTTTCTGTTCTGTTTCTGTTTTGATTTCTGCCCGTGCAGCAGCAATGCTGAACTTTTCTAATGCCCTGCCTGCTATATAACATATATCAGCTATAACAAACGGCTCTACACTTTTATTGAATAATGCTAATTCCACATCTTCATAACTGAAATCACTTTCTATCGCTTCTTTTATATCCTTGTAGTTATCTATTACAACATCTACTATTTCAGGCTTGATAAAGTTTTGATTTTGTTTCTCTTTGTTTGCTTTAATTTTTTCTATTAAGTTCATTGTTCTTTACTCCTTTAATTTTTGACAATAAAAAAAGCCAGTAAAGATTTCTCTCTACTGGCTTAACAGGGTGTATAATTTTTGTTTAGGTTGATGAAAAGGTTAAGTTACTTAGGGGTGGTTACATAATTATGATTTTCTCAACTACTTTGCATAAGCATTTTTGCTGGTTTTGCTTGCAAATGAAAGTATTTTAATGATATACGGTATGTTATCGCCCTTTTGCAATGCTTTATAAAAATTATCTTTTGCCATTTTATTTGCTGGCACTGCTACACCATCTTCAATAACATATTTCATACCAAAAAAGCTTTCTATTAAATCAGGTCTTTCCTTAACAATTTGAGTAAATTCTTCGTAAGAATAATTGCCTTTATTCAATACAGCCCTGATTTCTTTTTCCCTTATCTGATACTGTGAATATAGATTATTATTTTTCAGAGAATTATATGTAATCAGTTTCTGTTCTTCTGTTAGTGTTGGGTTACCATTTACTGCTTGTCCTATTGCGTCATTCTGTAACCAGTCTTCAAAAGTATCGCCAGTAATTTTATATACAGGATAAGAAATTCCAGTATTTTCATCTTTGTTAGTTCCTGCAAGATGTTTTACTACACTTTCCGAATACTGTTCTTTCGTTTGCAAGGTAGTTTCGTCAGGCTTTCCATTGCTGTAAATCTTTTTACCTTTTGCTGCAACATTCATTTTCTGTGCTAACTCCCACACTTCGTCCATAGCAGCAGATAAAGATATACTATCATATCTGCCTCGTTCTATTTCTGACAATACTACTTTTTCTATCTGCCCTATGTGGTCATTCGCCTCTCGTTCGGATATTAAGCCATCATTAACAGCACCCTCAATATCTTTTTCTACTCTATACATAAGTGTTTTCACACGACGCATTCTTTCATCAGCTTTTGCCCCGCCCTCATTTTCAAAAGCAGTTATCAGTTTAGGAAAATCGTCTATATGATAATTTCTACCTGCCATTTCATATAGTCGCTTTTTATCTTTAATTTTTCCTGTTTGAATGGCATATAGAGTGTCCGCATACTGCCTTGAATGCCTATCAGTATATTCAACATTAAAGCCTGCTTTTACTGATTGTTGATAAGCATTTAATGTGTCTTTATACTTATAATAATCAACACCTAATTTTTCAGCTATTTGAACGCCGTCAAGCATAAGCCAGTCTTGTAAAGTTACTTTTTCGCTTCTAGCTGCAAGCTCTAAAAACTTCTCTTGTTCTTTTCTTTCAAAATGGTCATTAATTTCAGCTCGTCTTATTTCTTCTGCTCTAACCTTTGAGCCGTAAGATATAAGTTCTTTTGCTTTTGTTTCAACTGCTGTCATATCAAAGTTTACTACATCTTTACTATTTGCGTCAAATTGTTTATTATTTCCATACCGCCAAGTGCCAAGTTTTTCTGAAAGTTTGCTGTCTGTATTTAATTTTGTCATTAATACTACGAAAGCAGCAGCAGCCATTTCTTCGTCTTCGCCTCTTGAAATAGTTTCCTGTAAAGAGAGTAATAAGTTATTTTGTATTTCTTCGCTATTCATTCCAGCGTCAGCCGCTTTTATAATATATTCTCTTGCGGTCTGGAATAATGAACTGGCTTCAATAGCTGAAACCATACCAGCATAGTGATTAAACATTTCTGTTTTAATTATCTGACCATTGCTGCCTGCTGTTACAGCCACATCACCAAATATTTCCCCTAGTTTAACAGCTTGGTTTTCTATTTCTTCCTGTCTCTCTGGCGTAAATTCTTTATACTTCATTACGAACTCATCTTCATAAACCATACTTGTTTGAATACCCAAAAGCCCAGTTGATACATCGGAGAAAGTATCTACTAACTTTCCTTTAAAGATATTATCTCTTGTCTTTAACTGTTCCTGCATAATAGCTTCATAGTGTTTATCTCTTATTTTATCTGTAAGCTCCTGTCTGGGCATTCTATAAAAATAATCTCTAACACTTTTCGGATAAGTAGTCAGCTCGTCATCTATTTTTACTCTAATCTGCCCAAGCTTTTCCCTAAACTCATCAGGGCTTAAATTAGCGTATTTCTGTTTTGCGTCAGCCATTTCATATTCTTCTTTTTTAAACAACTGTTCGGCTTGTGCTTTTGATATATACTGCTGCGTCCAGTAGTCCACCCCTAAAAGATTTGCCATTTGTGGCTTTAAGCCGTTTAACATTTCTTTTGCTTTCTTATGGTCTGGATGGTTTGGGTCAAGCATAGCGTCTGTCATATACTGGTCAGCTTTCTGCTGTGCTTCGTCCTGTTTCTTTTTAATAAAGCCGTCAATGAGATTATCGCTTTCAGCAGATAAACCCCTAAAACTTTCTACTATTCTTATCTGCTCATTAGCGTCATAAGTTTTGGCAGGGCTTATAAAAGACACTGCCGACATTAATCTTTGCTTTGGCTGTATTGTTAAATTACTTCTCTGAAAATCGTTATTTGTCATATTCACTCCATTCAAAAACGGAAATAAATCCAGTTTTTTTCACTCGTTTACTTTTATTAAAAAATACATCCGTGTATTTTTTAAACCACGCAGCTACGGAAATAAATTCCTTGCTGCTTACGCAAGCGGGCTTTTGTCCTAAAAGCCTTTTTCACTCCTTCAAAAATTAAAATAAATTCAATTTTTTCACTCCTTATTTTTTTAAATCTTTATTTTTATCATATTTGTTATATCCTGCCATACCTGCACTTGCTAGATTTATCCCTAATGCTGTATAGCCTAATGCCCTGTTAGACTGCTTCATATCCTGCATACCTGCTATTTGATTTTGTGCAGATTTAATATACATATCTCTTGCCATATTATGCTGCTGTTTAGACATTGATAAATTCTGCTGAATAATACTTGTATCGTTGCCAAGCATTCTGGCATACTCGTTAGCCACTAAATGACTAGCGTTGCCCTCTGCCTGACTAGATGCCTTTGCAGCAGCTGCCTTTTGCATATTCTGTCTTTTAAGCTGTAATGACTGTTCTGCTGCTGCTTTCTGTTCGTTCTGCTCTGCTATACCCTCCTGTTTAGATAAGTCATTAGCTTCCTGTATAGCGATATTAGCATTATGAATATTCGCTTCGTTTTGTGCTTCTATTGCCTGATTTTCTGCTAATATTGATGTTGTTGTGCTGACAATAGCCGAAGTAGCACCAAGAATAGCCGTTACAATACTTACTGGCTCACACATATTCACTCCTTCAAAAATTGAAATAAATTCAATTTTTTCACTCGTTTACTTTTATTTCAAAATTCATCCTTGAATTTTGAAAAGAGCGGAATGCCCGAACAAGTCGGCTCATTCCTTACGCTACGCGGCGGCTCGTCCTGAGCCTTTTCCACTCCATTAATAAATTGAAATAAATTCAATTTATTCATTTAAGTTTACTTTTATTTTCAAATTCAGTCCAGCTGCGGACTTTTGTTTCCGTCGCTGCTCACTCGGAACGACCTTGCGTCGCAAAAATCGCTCCCCTAAAAGCCTATACATTGCAGCAACTCCTTTTTCTCTTTCATATATACCCTGTGAATATCACTCCAGCACATAAAGTCCATTTTTAATACACGCTCTATAAACCTGTTATGTGTTTCTGATACTTCATCAGGCAGAGCAAACACAAAAGACATACTATCAGGGTATATGCTTAATTCTTTCATAATTCCCTTTCTAACGGCTTTTATTAAAGATTTAGGGTATTTGTATGCTTTGTCTGTTACAAGCAGCCACAGGCAGATATTTAAATCATCAGGGTATGAGCCGCCTGTGGCGATTACTTTATTATCTCTTTTAAGATAATAACAGTAAGATTTATTTAACCTTTCAAGGAAGTCGTCATACGACCAGCCTGCCATTTCTATTTTATCATCATCTGCTAAATTATCCCAGAACTCTTTTATTTTAGTTTTATGCACATAATCAGTTTTGCCAGTCTCTATATTAATAAGAGACACCGTCGTAGTGTCTCTTGCATATCTGTATTCTTCTATTGACCTAATATGATTATATCCGCATTTACCTAACAGTTTTTTAACTTCTGCTGGCATATACCACCTCCAAATCTGTTTCAATAATATTAAATGGTTTGTCCTCTATACTTTCTATTCTAACAGTTATATTTTTATTTTCGCCTGCTGCTAAAAAGCGTGTAAAATATCTTTTCTTATCAGCAAGCCTTGTTTCCTGCTTCCTGCCCTTTCTGTTAATGATTATTTTAAATTCACTGCTCGCAGAATACTTTAATGACATAGTCCTAATCATAGTTGAAATATCCTGCACCCTGCCGTTACTGTCTCTTAAATAGTAAGGGGAATATGTGTAGCTTGATATGTAATTGACTGATGAGTTTATTGCTGTCTCATCTTTATAAAGATTATCTGCGGCACTTACTGCAAGCCTGCCTAAATAAAGATTGTTATCAGGCTTTTTAAAGACAAGATAAAGCCAGCCTTGAAAAAGAGTGCCAGCAATGACTGGATAAGTAAATTTCCATTTATGCCAGCTGGATAATAAAAGCTCCCCGTTGTCTTTTATAAAGCTGTAACAGTAGACAGTATCTGTGCTGTTGATAAGAAACATTATGCCCTCTTCTAATGACACTAACATATCTTTTATATCCCCGCTTATGTATTTAGGAATATGGCTTGTAATATCGTTAGAATAGCTATACTGGTCTGTTTTCTCTGTGGGGTTATATTCTCTTACCTGATTATATGCCCCATTTCTGCCTGCATAATATATGCTTGTATCACACACGCAGGGTTTGGCTCGTAAACTTGTATCAAACTGCAGGACTGGCTTTAATTCCACACTGGCAGTAGATAAAACTTCCCCATATTCCAGTGCATAAAGACTTCTGTCTGTATAAATAAACAAGGCTTCAGCATAAGGAACAACATATTTTAATGCAGATACTTTTGTTCCGCTTACAGCAATATCTATCGGGTCGCTGTCAAGCAGTGCTAATGCTGTTGTCTGAAAGAAATTAAAATACTCCCCAGCTTCGCTTAATATTACACTGTCGTCTGTAATAAAGCCCAGACGGTTTTTATAAAAGAAAATATCTCTGATAGTTTTATTTACAAAAGACGGGTCAGGGTTTGTGTCTATGCTTCCTGCTGTTCTTTTTTTCCAGTCAACAGTTTCAATGGTTATACTTCCAGAATTAATTTTCAAAACAACTGGCATAGTAGAGTTGTTAAGTCCAGTATCTTCATTCCACTTTGCTCTTTCCACCCAGCCGCCGACGCCCATAGAGCCGTCTGATAAACTGTCCCCCGTTACTTTGAACTCTAAATAATAATCATCAGTATTATTTGCAGGGTCGCCAGAAACTTCCACATAATACCCAGCTGGTGCCACAACTGGCAGTTCTGAAAAACTTTTACATTGATGTTTTATAGTTGCTGTTAATGCTCCGCCAGAGCTGTCATATAATTCTGCACCGTTTGCAGACACTCCCACATTTTTATACAGCTTATCAATATTAAGTGGAGCTATGAAAGGTATCAGTGTTCCCGTGCATTGACTGGCAGGGCAGGGCTTACCCCATTCGGAATATTTTGTAATACCATTTGTCATTATATACTCTGTAATATGTGGTGGCAGTGGTATACCTAGTCCTATAGTCATTGGGTGGAATTCGCCGTTACATACATAAAATGCTCTTGACATCTCCGCAGATACACCCAAAGAGTTTAGCTTTGTAAGGATATAACCTGCTGTTATCTCGCCCGCAGGAGTTGCAGGAACAGTAAACCCTCTTTGTTTACTATTTGAGCCATAATCTCTATCAATAGTCTGCTGCAAATAATATGTTTCGCCATAAGCCACCTGCTTTATTACGCACAGTGAATCGTATGGTTTGGTTTGTGTGCCTTTTGGCTCTGCCAACACCGTTTTTTTAGTGTTAAGTAAAAAGTTATAATCTCTAACAGTGCAGAGTTTAATATCATCTTTTGGGTTACTGCTTATAAGATAACGGCATTGAGCCTGACCTAACTTTCTCCCGTCAAGATTATACACCGTAACATTACCCAGCTTATCTACGGTTACAATACCTGCTTCGCTATCGCCTCTTTCAATAAAGCCTATAAATGCACTGTTATCTACCGAGCCTGTAAGCTCACTTACAAACCTTGCTCCATTTCTTCTTTTCAAAAACTCTGTAAGACTTGGAACGCAGTTTATCATCTCTTCACACTGGCTTTCAAGTCTTTGTAATGGCGGCTGCTGTGATACACCGCCAAGCATATTTTTTATTGTTTTTCTAACTACTGCACTTTTTGCCATATTACCGCCTTAATACCTTTTGAATATGATAGCCTGCTGTTGTTCCTTTCACATTTGGGCGGACTATCTGCCTGTGTTCTCTTTTAGCTGCAAGCATTGCTTCTGTTTCTTCTCTCTGCAAGTTCTCTGCTAAAAATGCAGAAGTAAGAGTATTGTTCTGATACTTTTTAGCTGCTCTTAATGTTACCCATAAAGCAAATGACATCGGCAGGTTTTCAAATTCTGCTGTCTTTACCACTCTGCACTCTATATCTTTTTTAAACAGGAATGTTTGGTTTATATTATCATACAGTCTGTTATGTATTGCTGTAATATGTGGCGGCAAATCTAACACACGGACAGCGTCATACGGTGTATATATATACCCTTTTTCATCAGGCTTTAATACTGCTCTTTCTGTATTAAAATACCAGCCGTCAAGCTGCACTTCTTTATTTGCCATATCTATATGAGTTAATGCCAGCTCTACTTCTGTAAGTGGCTGTTCTAAATCATCAACTGGCAGTTCCCCCATTGATACCAGTATTCTATTTACTGCTTCTAATCTAGTCATATTTTCCCTTAAATAAAAAAGGCGGGTTTCCCCGCCTGTTATTATGCTTTAAGAAGTTCTACTGCACGGCGTGGCTCTAATATGCCGTGTCCCTGCAGGTATTTTGCTACAATAAGCACTGCTTGGTTTTCAATATTATAGTCGCCAGTAGTCATTTCCACTGTCAAGTCTTTAAGACGGACTGTGCCAACAGCTCCTTTTGATACACATACTCCAAGAGTATTGGTAAAATCACCGTGATAAGCGTTATTTGTTCCAGTCTTTTGTGTGATATTGGTTGTTGGGATATGGTTGGTTTCTACAATATCAAAGCCAGCTATGCGTAAAACTGTGCCGTCTGCATATACGCCAGCTCCACCCCAGTCTTTATTGATAATGTCTTTTGTCATTGCAAGCAGTGAATACATTGCAGGGGTGGTAAAGAATGCCCACTCGCCTTTATTATAAGGCACATCTTTTTCTTTCATTATCTGTCTTGCATTGAATATCATATCTGCAAGAGTTTGACCGTCGGTATCTGCCCCTGCTGCTGAAAGCTGTGAGCCGCCCTTAATATCTGCCTGCGAGCCATTAGTTCTGCCTGCAAGGCACATAAGCTGCATAAGGTTTCTATCTTCCTCATTTGCCAGCGACTGCCCTAACTGTTTTGAATATTCAGAGCGGACTTCATAATATGCCATTGCTTCATCAATATTTAATATCTTGACTGATGACTGTAACACATCATCAATATTGATAATGATTTCAGAATGGAGCATATTATTATTGCCCTCTATTTTCTGCCCTCTTGGCAGATATGCTGCTTTTGCTGTGCCATAAACTAAAAATGACGCAGACTTTCCGTGCGGTATAACCCGCTCCCTTGTGAATGGTCGTGCCACTCTTGTTTCATCAAAGGCTTTTATTGCTTCCCCTGTGATTTGTTTTTGAAACAGTGCTTTTTCGTCCCCTGCTCCATTTGCTTGTCCTAAATTAGTATGTGCTATAAGCAACCTCCTATTCTATATAGTTTTAAAAAATGTTATTTTCAGCCATTGAAAGAATGTCATAATCTTTCCTTTAGCTGCTTCATAATATTTTTTAATATCATCAAAATTCATATAAATAAAAAATGCTGCCAGCAATATGACAGCAATGAATAAAAATGTTCCCATTTCTCTTACCTCTTATATTTTACCTGCCGCAATAGAACGCCTTAATTTTTCATCTACTGCCTGTCTGTATCTTGGGTCTGTATCATAACGGGCGTCTTTCTGGTCTGCTACAAGTTCATTCATAGATGAATAATAAGAACTGGCAGCACCTGCCCCACCCTCTATTGCTTTACTGACAGGACTGCCCTGTGAGCTTTTATATTTACTCATAAGCCCAGCTGTTGCAAGTTTGGCAAGCTCCACATCTTTTGATAAGACTGCTCTATTGTAACTTTCTTTTTCGCTGTCTGACAGGTTTTCGCTAGCCCATTCCGCCATTCTTTTATATTCTTCCTGTCCGCCTGCAACAGACATAACCTGTTCGTCATAGTTTGCTGAATAAGCTGCCCTGCCCTCTATGTATCTGTCTACTATTTCTTTTGTGATACCAACTTTTGCTAATGCTTCATAGCTTTTATCTGAAAGGCTGCCGTTATCTGTAAACTCCTTTTCAAAAGCTGCAATATCAAGCCTGCCTGCCTGCTCCTGTTTCTGTTCCTCTGCACTATCCGCCTGCCCTTTATCATTATTCTCATCAGGCTCACCGCCAGCAGCTGCTGGCGGTGTATCAATATTTCCACCGTCTCCATTTGGTTTATCTGACGGAAGTGTGATAACATCTGCTTCGTCTTTTGTAACATTCTGGTCTAATACTGTTTCTGACATATTAATAGTCCGTCCTTGTAAATTTTCCTTTTTTGCTTTTTGATAACGGCTTGCTTGTTTGGTTAGAATAAGCTGCCGCTTTTGCTGGCATTTTCTCTGTGCCATCTATTCTTGTGACAGTAGATTTTTTAATTTCTGTTTTAGACGACGCCTTGCTCTGCGTGTCTTTAACTGCTTCTGTTTCCGCCACGACTTCTGTCTGTGGCTGTTCTTTTTCAATGTCCTGTTTTGGTTCACTCAATTTTTACTCTCCTTGTGGTATATGCGGCGGACTTCCTGCTATTTGCATTAGCTCACCTGCATTATTTACAGCCTGCGGAATAGCCGCTTTTAACATATCCATTCCCTGCTGCTGTGTCTGCTGCTGCATAGCCTGTGCCTTTTGCTGCTCTAATTCTTCATCAGTATATATAAGACCATCTAAATTTATGCTCATAATAGAGGCTACCTTTTTTATAAGGTTATTCGTCTTAAATACTGCACCGAAATTGCCACCTGTTAAGTCTCTTGCATAATTCATAAACTCTATTAAATTATCCTTTTCAGAGTTTGTGCCTAATGCTTCAAAACCCGCAACTATGACAGGCTTGATATTCTTATCAAGTGGCGGCAGCAGTTTCATTTTTCTTAACTTGTAAAGTTTTCTTTTAAGGTATGGCACTTGAAAAGAATGGGAGCAGGTAGAATATAAGCCCCCTAATGCTTCTTCTATCTCTTTGGCTACCGCTCTTATCTCTTCCCTTGTTACCCGCTCGGCGTCTCGTATCATTCCATTTGTTACTAAGAATGCACGATTTAACCGCTCTTCTATTTTGCTGGCTTCTTCCGATACTGTTCGCAGGTCATACCCTTTCTGTGCCTGCAAAAATGATACATCTGACGGTCTGCCATCTATGGTTTCCCCATTTAAAGCTTCTGCCACATCGTCTTTGTCTGTAAGCCCTGTCGGGTCTACAAGCAGAATATGCTTTGAAATCATTGCCGCTGCTTCTATACTTGCCTGGCTTAAACCGTCTAACGATTTTAAGTCCCCCAGATAGTTAGATACATAACTCCTGCTGTAATCTTCCCCAGCACCATTAAATATTCTTAATGCTATAAAAGGGCAGGCGTCTAACGGCACTTTCTGTTCTGTGCCTGATATAATTATACCCTTTACTTCCTGATGAATATACCAGCTTTCCTGCTCTCTTTTACAGTAGGTATATATATCATATCCTTTCTGTTCATTTCTCTCATCTGACGGCAATTCCTGCACTTCTGACGGCATATCAAGTTTCACCTTAATCTGTTCTAAAATTTCTTTAGGCAGAACGACAGGGCTGATATTTTCTTTCAGCACAATTTCAACTGGCGTGCCTGCACGGTCTCGTCTGACACAGTAATCTCTTAATGAGTATATTCTTATGTTACTGTTGTCATCTGGGTCCTTAATAAGCACATTGCCTGACACTAAAAGCAGCTGCCACATCTCATATAGAAAGCTGGTGTCGTTGCTCGTCTTAATCAAATCTGTTACCTGCAAGGCATAATCAGAAAGCATTTTATCTACTATTATTCTGAAATCAGATATTTCCTGCGAGCGTTCTTGAATAAGCCCATAATCAGAAATCATAAACTTAAAGAACGGCAGGCTGCTTGGAGTAAGTGCTGTTAACAGTTTGCTTGCAAGATTACTTATGCCATTTGCACCTAAACACTGATAAGGATATTCTATATCATAAACCCTGCTGTTATCTTCAAAATACGAAAGCAGTGCAGGAATAGTATATTTGCAGCAGTCTTTGGCTGTATCTATAAAAAAGCGTTTATCACTTTCAAGTGCTTTATATCTTTTCTCGCCTATGGCTTCATATTTATGGGACATTTAAACCGCCTTTTTTAGCTGGTATTGCAAGCGGACTACCGTTTGCTCCATAGTTTTGCATACCCTGCAAGCCTTTCTTTTTCTTCTTAATTGTTAAGGCGTCCTGATTATCCCCGTTAGTTGTAACTGTCTGTGCAGTTTCTTCTGGCGGCGGTGCCGACTTTGTCGGTGCTTGTGGTATTGAATTTAGTTTTGGTTGACACATATTCACTCCTTCAAAAATTGAAATAAATTCAATTTTTTCACTCGTTTACTTTTATTTCAAAATTCAGTCCAGCTACGGACTTCTTTTTCCTGCCTATTCGTTGGGAAGTCCTTGCGTCGCAAAAATCGCTCCCCTTGAATTTTGAAAAGAGCGGAATGCCCGAACAAGTCGGCTCATTCCTTACGCAAGCGGCGGCTCGTCCTGAGCCTTTTTTATTATACCGCTTATCCCCTTAATCTTCATAGTCGTCTACATAATCTGCAATCAGATATAATATAGTGGCACTAATCATTTTTTAATTAACCTCCCTGTCCTGTTTTTCTTTCATTCGTTTTAAAGTATCTATTACCTTGCGAACGCCTGCATTAAAATATATTTCCTGTAAACTGGTATCAGGCTCTATTTCTATTGCTGGAAATATCCGCTCTAAATCTGCTATAAAGTGGCTTGTTAGTTTGTAATTTATTTTCATTCTCTACCCCCTTGACCTTGTCCGTTATATGATACTACTTACCTTTTTTTCGTTTTCAATAGTCCAGTATAGCGGTTTCTTTCTCTGATAGTCATAATCATAATGCCTTAATATCCTTGATACTCTTGCCTGCACTAATGCGTCCTGCTCGGTAAAGCCTCTTGCCTTATATGCTTCTATAACCGCCTGCCACATCTCTTTATAAGACATATCTTTATTGATAATCTTCTCTGCACCAACCTTGCCTACACCCTGCAAACCTTTATAGTTATCTGTTGTATCGCCTGTTAATGTTTGCAGCATGTGATTATAGTTTGCTTCTTTTTCTGTTATCCGCTTTCGTTCATCACTGCCACTGTCATAATATTTTGCTGGAAGTGTCTTCATATCTTTATCAAGTGATATTATTATTTTATCAGGGTTTTTAATGATTACTGAACTGGTAGCAAGTATTCCTAAAATGTCATCGCCCTCTAATTTAGGGCGGCTCATTGTTACATAGTTTTCTTCTACCCACTGTCTCAAAAAACTATACTGAACTGGTTTCGGCTTGTTCTTCCTATTTGCTTTGTAGCTTGGCAGTATGTCTTTACGGAAGTTATCCTTATCGGATAATGCTATTATATACTGCTTTGTATGAAACATCTCTAAAAAAGAAGTTATCTGCTCTGCAAATATTTCTTTTGCTTCACTTAAACTGCCCAGTAAAAAGCAGTTATCCCCGTCAAAATTAATGACCTTTTCAGTTACGGCACAAGCCTTGTATAAATAAATATCGCCATCAATAAGTAAACACGAACTCATCGCTTTTTATCCAGTCAAGTAATTTTCTTATTGTTTCTTTCAGCATATTCTGCCTCCAATATCTCTTTAAACTTTTTATATGCAGGGCTGCGGGGAGTTAAACTTATCCCCTGCCAGCACGACTTACCTTTGAATGTGCTTAAACCTTTCTCTGTTTCATAACTTTCTTCTTCTGATATGGTTTTATAATGAACTATTATGCAGTAATGACCTGCAAAATCGGCTGTTTCTATATTCGTAATATCTGACAGGCTGTGGCTTTGAATTATGTATATGTGATTATTTTTTATAATATCACTGGCAGGGTTTTTTATTTCATTTACTACTGCTTTTATAAGCTCACTTCTGTTTTTAGCTGTCATCTACCACCACCTGCAATATTTTTTCAAAATTTTCCAGCTCCCAGCCATAAGGATATTTCCGCATAAGACGGTGTGGTTCTATTTTATATGCAGTCTCGCCAAGCATAAATTCTTCGCCATAACCAATTTGCAGCACTTCACATATCTTATCTAACAGCGTCTTTTTAGAATGGCACATCATATTACCACTCCGTTTACTTTTATTAAAAAATTCATCCTTGAATTTTTTAAACAGCGTTCGTTCGTAGTGAATACTCTCTCACTTATGCAAGCGGGCTTTATCCTAAAGCCTGACCAATTTTTAGAATGGCACATCATCATACTTTTCCCCTGCCTTATCCACATTGAAATCTGGGATAGTATTTGTATCTTCCCCGTTATATGCAAGCAGTCTGCCTGTCTCTCGTGAGTAGATAAGTTTATCACTTTCCCCGCATATTCCAGTAGGACGGTTTTTAAGTATTCTAATTTGCGATATGTTACTCTTTTCTTTATCCTGCTGGTTTCTTTCTAATGCTATCACTATATCCGATAACTGCTCTAATGCTCCACTGCCACGCAGGTCTGTTAAAGATACCTGACCGCCCTCATTGTAGCTCTTTACACTGCTGCGTTTTAAATGATTTATTGCAAGAATTGTAACCCCTGTTTCTTCGCATAAACTTCTTAGCTGCGTCATAAACATATCAATAGTTTTTCTTTCATCACTGCCACTTTCCTTTTCATCAAGTCCAGAGACTACTATGCTTATATGGTCTAATACTATCACTTTGCAACCTAAACCCTTTACCATTGATTTTAATTTTGGAAGTAATACTTTTGTATCAAGGCTTCCAAAATGGTCGTAAATATATACACCGTCTGATAAGGCTTTTTGATAGGCTTTGTCATATTCTTCATTGCTGAACTCGGCACCTGATTTCAGCAGATTTTTATTCATAGCAATAGAAAGCCACCTTTGACCTGTCATCTTTACACTTTCTTCTAAACATACCAACCCTACGGGCAGGTTGTGAGTTGTATGCAGGAAGTATGCTATCTCGTGAATAAGAGTTGACTTGCCAACACCGCTGCCCGCTGTAAATAACACAAGCTCACCTGACCTTATGCCGTCTATCTTATTATCTAAATCAGGGAATGGAATACTTAAACCCCTTTGTCTTGGCGTCCTGCATATATCTTTTAAATCACTGCCAGTTTTAATATAGTCTGGGCTGTGCTGTCTTGCTTCCCATAATGATTTAATTAGCTGCTGACCTAAACCCTGCTGATAGGCTTCGTTTGCGTCCTTTGCGGGAAGATGTGCAATGTAAGCTTTATGGGGACTTAAAAGGCTGGCACATTCATAAGCTGCCTTTCTGCCTGCTTCGTCCATATCAAATGCAAATATAACTTTATCATAACCCTCTATCCATTCAAGGTTATTTAATATATCGTTCTTTGCTCCACTTGCACCATTCTTAACACTTACTACTGGGTATTTATTTTCCCATAACTGCGATATTGTAAGGCAGTCTATTTCGCCCTCTGTTATGACAAGCTGGCGGGAACTTTCCCCCTTAAAAAGCTGCTGACCGAACATTAAAGCTTTACTGTTATCACCAAGAATTATAAATCGCTTATCCTTAAACCTTAACTTTTGTGCCACCACCTGACCTTTATCATCATAAAAGTTTGCCACCTGACAAGGCTCGCCCTTATATTCACCGACAGTATAATCATAAAGCTTGCAGGTAGTCTCATTTATTCCCCTTGCTTTCAAAGGCTTATATACTCCATTAGAAAGCAGGGGCAGTTTTTCTTTATTCTTTTTTTCTTTCTGCTCCATTTTGTAATATTCCTTTCTATTCCTTTCGGGCTGTTCTGAATAGCCACAGGCAAAACAATATGTAGAGTTATCTTCATACACTGCCATATTATTGCCTTTATAATCTCTGCCGTTACGGCGGCACTCGGGGCAGGCAGTGTGATAAAGATATTTACTCATATTGAAACCACAATTTCTTCTGCTTCTATGTCTATTTTCCGACCACAGTTCCTACACACAGCGTCACTCTGCGGCGTAACGATTAGTTCACAATGAACCATTTTTCTTGTGCCGTCCCCATTATCCACTAATGAAAATTTTAATCTGATATTCTTCATATCTATGTTTGCTAAATATACATTGTGGCGGCAGGCACACTCTAAAATCTTTCTGCCGTTTGCAAACCCGTTCATAATGTCCTCATAAAAAAGCAGGTCGTTATATCCTGCTTATGCTTAAATTAAATTCTTTAATACCAGCCAATCTTTCACATTAAAATTTGGGCAGGTTTTCTTTGGCTCATAATCACGGTGTCCCACAACATTTGCTTTTGGATATTTGACTTTAAGGTCTGATACAAGCCGCTTTAATGTTTCCCACTGGGCTTTTGTATAGTCTGCAACTGGCTCTGATTTTGTGCCGTCTTTTATGCCGCCTATAAGGCAGATACCTATACTGTCCTTATTGTGTCCCATACAGTGAGCCCCTGCTCTTGCTTCTTCTCTGCCAAACTCTAACGCTCCATTTCTGCGGATAACAAAATGGTAGCCTATGCCGTCCCACCCTTGCTGCCTGTGCCACCTGTCTATCTCGTCTCTGCCACAGTCCATACTGCTGGGCGTTGCTGAACAGTGAATAATAATATCGTTAATCTCTCTTACTATATAACACTCCTTATAAATGCTTCTCGCTGCTTCTCTGTTGGCTTATGCTTTAACCACTCATCAGGGATAAACCCGCTGGCACACATAAACCCATTCTTTATGCACCAGTCCTTATAAGTGGTAGTGCTGCCCTTTCTTATCTTTGTGTTTTCATTTTGAAACAATATCCGTATATCTAAATCAGGATATGCCTTTTTGACTGCTGCCATTTTTGAGCGGTCTTCTAAATCAAAAAGACCTTTCGCCTCTATTACTATACACTGCTCTTTTAATATAAAATCTGGGATATAGTTGTGGCGTTTGATATATGGCAGCTTTATTGTTTCATATTCGTATGCTGCACCAGCTCTCTCTAACTGTTCTATTAGCTTTAATTCAAGTCGGCTCTTAACTTCACCGCCATTTTTCCGTGCCTGAACACGCACCCGTGATTTAGAAATCGGCTTCCCCCTCTGCACCTGCCTGTTCTGCAAAAGCTGCACCGTCTTCATCTTCAAATGACTGAAAACCATAGTCACTTGCAGACTTTTTGCCTGTCCACTCTTTTGCTTCTATTATCTGCACAGCGTCAAGCTGTAAAGAAATACCCGCTTTTGCTCCTGCTGGAACAAAGTAAGGAGATACCTTAAAAGCACACTTCATTATTGAGCCTGAACTGGCTTTCTTTGCCGCCTCCTCTGGCAAAGGCTGGTTATACCTGTCAAACACAGCAACTTTCATTTGCAGGACTTTTCCGTCTTTTGTTTTAATTTTAGCTTTCTTTTTAAGCTTTACAAATATTCTGCCAGTAGAAAAGCCATTGTCATCTACTTCTTCCCTGTAAAACTGTTCAAAATCAATTTTCGGGTTGTCTTTCTTATACTGTGGTTTCTGCTCTTCATATCTTGCTTTCGCTTCTTCACAGGCTTTGTTATAGGCTTCTGATAAGGTTTCTATCAGCCTGCCACCTGACTGCTCGTCAAAATACATTGTTACATCATACAAGCCGTCCTCGTTATATTTTGTCTGCGGCTCCACTAAATGCGGATATGACGCTTCGCCTTGTGGCGTTATATAAGTTTTCTTAAAACATTCTGCCACTTCTTTCTTCTCTGCCATTAATTAATCTCCTTTAATACTTTTCTTTTTAAATAATCATCTACTGCTTTAAACTCTACCCGTTTTACTCTATCACTTTCGTAAGCTAGATTATTGACTATCTCAAACAAGTCCGTCAGGCTTATACCCGTCTGCCTGATTAGCGACAGGAATATATACGATATTCCCAGCAGCTGCTCTTCTGGTGTGTAGTGATGAATGTTATTGATACTCTGAAATGCACATTTTGATACACTGGATAGATTAGAGTTCTTTAACTTGTCTCTGTTCATCTGCACATTCTTTTTCCTCCTGATTATTATCATCTAAAATTATCATTCTTCTTGGATAATCACCTAAACCGTGCGGATTGTTCTTTTCCATTTCTACAAAATGATTTCTGTTCCAATAACAGCCTTTTCCGCTGCGGAATATATCACGCACATCTCCATCAATGTCTTCTATTGCCATTACTCTATACTCCTGAAAAACTGTTCAATAACTTTTACTACCCAGCCGTTACCTATCATCTTACCCCGCCTTGTTTTTGATATATCAATACAGCAGCCACTACTGTCAAGCCCTATCTCTGTGTAATTATCAGGCAATGTAAATGCCCGTTCCATTTCAACATTTGATAATGACCTTGCACTGCCCTCTGGCATAGGTATTTTTATTCTATCCTGTCTTGTATCAAGTGCAGGCAGCTTGCCATTAATGTCATAAATTCTATAACCTTGACTTGTTCTATTATCTACCCTGCCTGTCTGTCTTACAAAAGTGCTGCAGTTTACTGGACTGTTTTTTAAAAATACCCTTTGTTTTTCATAATAAAGAACTCCTTTCGGCTCATCTTCCAGTATGTCTTTTATGGTCAGCCCTTGTGGCTGCGGGGTAATGTATGGAATATTAGTCCAGTAAAGCCTTTTTCTATGCTGTGCCGATACTGATGCACTTGACATCTCTACTGGCTCTACTCCCATAAGCTCGGTTATAGCCTCCCTGTTTTCTTTTGTCATACTTGCAACATTCTCTAAAAAGAAATATCTAGGTTTATAATGCTTAACCAGCTCTGCAAATACAAACACAAGCCCAGACCTTGCACCATTAAGACCTGCTCTCCTGCCTGCTACACTTAAATCTTGACAGGGGCTGCCACCCATAATTAAGTCAACATTCCCCCACCCAATCAGCTCTTTATGGCTTTCCCATTTAGTAATGTCGCCTAAAAATTGAGTTTCAGGGTTGTGAAACCTGTTCACTGCTTCTGCATACTTATCTATTTCATAAGCATACATCTCTTTTACTTCTATACCGCAGTTCTTTAAAGCTAACTCGCCGCAGCCTAAACCTGCAAAGCAGGATATTACTTTTCCTAACCGCTTTTTTATTTTTACACCTCCTGTTTTGAATAAAAAATGGCGGACTTATAAACCCGCCCGCCATAAAGATTTAAATAAGGAATAAATAAAGATTAAATACTAGAATTAATATTTAAGTATTAATATTATTATTTAAATATATTTATATATTTTATTTAAATTATATTTATATATTTTATTTAAATTATATTT
>CAJUJZ010000003.1:36110-44809 GCA_910586745.1 uncultured Mucispirillum sp.
ATTTATATATTTTATTTAAATTATATTTATATATTTTATTTAAATTATATTTATACTCCCCCTATATCCCCCGTTACAGCTTGCTCCCTCCTGCTCCCTCTGGGATAATAACAGCCCTAAAATTTAAAGCTGTTATTATTGTCATTATCCCGTCGGTCGCTGTCAGTCGCAAAAGTTTTTTACTAGCTAACCCCTCAACTGTGTATACCCAGCATTAGAAATCAGCCAGTTACAAACCGTGAAAAATTAAGCATAAAATTAACTGCAAAAATTATTCTGTGATTGCAGAAAACGATTGCAGATTTTTTCGCTGCTTTTTCTTCTAGTAGGTGGGTTAATTATAAACTATTGATAATAAAAGGAAAATTTAAGAGCTAAAAAATAATTTATTAATTTTAGAATAAATACTTGATAATATTAGATTTTTTATAAAATAATAAAAATTCTGTTTTAAATAAAAAAAGCCTTTCAAAATTGAAAGGCTGTGAACTTATAATTTAAGCAAAAAAGTAGGGGCTGTCCAGCACCTGCTCTAAATCTAAACTCCCAAAAGACGGCAGCTCTGGAATAGTTACTTTTTTCTTTTTATATTCCTGTTTAGGCATTATCCTTAACACTTCCTCCGTCCAGTTATATAAAATATTATCACTAAACATTTCAACAAATGCTTCTCTTAAAATACCAGCTAATGCTGGCGTGTCTGCTGCGTGGGTGCCATAACTGTCGTGTATCATCGCAAAATGGGTTATACCCTTATGGACTGCTTTCTCTATGGTTTTCATCATAACGCTTGCGTCTAATGAATGTATAAAATTAGGTGCTACACTTAATTTCTGCCTGCCAACACTTATTCGTGGCAGTTCTTCTTTGTTTATAATAATAACTCTGCTTCCGATTTTTGTTTCTACTCTAATATCTTTCTCTTCTTTTTTTGCCTGCAATACTTTAAACCCTGTTGGTGTTGTCCAGTATATAGGCAGCTGCTGTTTAGAAATAATACCAGCTATCGCCTGCAAATACTCCATTCCCTCATAAGCTTTTACTATGGTTTCTCGCATTGACTGCCAAATCAGTTCTGCTAAAAAGTTTGCTGGGTATTTCAATGTCTGGACATCATAAAGCATATTTAATTCATTCTCTGGCTTTTCTTTCAATGCCTCCCTTAACCACTCCAGAGTGTATGCTTTGCAGCTGTCAAAAGTTGCGGCATATACCACCGTCATAACCTGTCTTTTTGTTGCACTTCTGTTTATGCCAAGATATAATAAATATCTGCTTAAAGTTCTTTCATCATAAGCTGTGCTGCCCGTCTTTGTATATCTTATCTGACCCGTAATCTGAATTGCTTTTAATTTCTCTGTAACTTTATCCGCTACTATCTGATAAATATCTGACGGTTTATCACCTGACGGAATAACATTCGTTGCCCTTGCTCCCTCTTCATCTCTTAAAAGCAGGCTGTAAATTTGCGAGCCATTACAAGAGCCGTCCATTGCAACAGGCAGTCTTGAATAAAACACCGCTCCATTATTACAGGCTTCTATATATTCCGCCCACTCAAAGCAAAATGCTAAAAACTGGGTAGGTTTGTCTGCCTTTTGCCAAAAGGAATTATTTACTGGGTCTTGGGCTGCTGCCCTGATATTATCTTCATTTTCCAACACCCATAAAAACCTGTCATCAAGGGATAATTTATCCTGTCCGTAAACATTGGCTCCATGAATTGCAAGCCACTTTACACTGTCAATATTTTCAAGCTGTTTCGCTTCTGCAAATTCTAATAAGCCCTTTCCCCAGTCCTGACCCTGCGGACTTAAATAACTTGGAATGCTGTATACTCTGCCCCTGTAATCTAACTGCTGCGGAAAGAATATCCTTTCTTCTTCTATAAATCGCTCTGCCAGTTTCAATAGTCTTATCACTGTTAAGCGTTTGCTCCGTTTTGAAATGTTATCTGTATAAACCTGTGTAGACTGCCTTTTCCATTTCTTAAAAGCGTCTTTATTATCTGGGCTTGAAAAGCAGTTGTGCATACCAACTTCAACTTGACATTTACACACGGGACATAATGGCAAAGGCTCGTCCTCATCAGTTAAGTATTTGCCTTTCTTATCTGGTATAAGGCTCTGCTTATACCACATTTCACTTAATACTTCATATATCCTTTTATTTATTCGCCAGCTGGTATTTTGTATGGCATTAACTGCATTATATACCGTCGGCATTTCTTGGTTGTTTAACTCTTCTAAATATGCTTTCGGATTAAATCTTGCTTTTACAAGCCATAATTCTTTGACTTTTGCATAGTAGCCGCCGTCATAAACATTCGTCCATTTTTTAGGTGGAATAATGCACGGCAGATATTCTGGCGTTGAGCCTGCAAAGTCCTCTGTCCGCCTTACAAATTCTAAACACTTTTCAGTAGGCACTACATAGTTTGTTACACTGCCTTTGCTGTTACTGTCGCCAGTTATCTCTATAAAGCCCGTCGTTTCCATAAATATATCTAATAGCTTACTGCCTAGCTGTATCTTATCCTGTTTGCTCCATTCCTCAACCTCTATATTGTTACGGCTCATCGCTACACTCATAGCGTTCGCCTTGTGCTGCTCGTGATGTGTCTTTACTATATGGTGCATAAGGTTATACAACTCTGGGTTGGCTTTCTCAAACTCTGATAATTTATACTCCTGATATATCGCATTGGCTATCTTTAATGTTAATGACAGTAATGTCTGTCTGCTTGTTAAACTGTCTATTATAGATTTTAATGTAATGAATGCTATAACATTCATATCTGAAAATAAATTTAAATACTTCACGGCAATATGGCGTCTGCCTGCCCTGCCACTGTTTGCCTCATCTAAAAATATTCTTATCCTGTCCGATACCGCCGTCAACTGTGTCCGCATTATACTCTGACCGTATAGCGTAACACTCTCTCTTTTCTTGTCTTTGGCTTTCTGATAGATAATAGCTACCTTGTTTCTTGCGTTCTCTAACATCTCTTTTTCTAGGTCTAACTGCCTTTGAAACTGCTCTTGTGAAATTGATGTTGATTGTTTTTTCTGCGACATTTGCTCTGCTCCTTTTGGAGCTGCAATCTGCAACCGAAAAAACACTGATTTAGCACGATATAGTTAGAAATCTGCAATCAATCTGCAATCGCTGAAAGCTATATATTTTTTTTAAGAAATTATGATTATTCTTAAAAATCACTTTCAATATCCATTATAAACTATTGATTTAAAAGCATTTTTAATGTAAAAGTAAGATAAATTTTAAAATTCATATATTTTTATAAAGAATATATGAATATTCATCACATAATATCATACAAAAAATCAGGCATAATCTTATAAAAAATATTTTCATCCCAGTTCTTTTATATGAATTATAAATAAAATTCTTATAACTATTTATAGTATAACAATATTTTTTTTTAAAAATCACACTCTTAAAATACATCTGAATATATATCCAAAATATTGTAAGAGTATAAGACATATGTTACAAAAATAAGTACAAAAAAATACCTCTTAGTATATAGTATAAAATTAAGCAAAAAACTAAACTAAACTAAGAGGTATCACAATGAATAAAGTGATAATAACAGAAGAAATGCGATTTCGTCAACGGTTATGTGAGTATGCATTAAAAAAAGGAGCAATGAAAGCGGCACGGAAATATCAAGTGAATAGAATGTTTGTATACAGGCAGTTAAAGAAATATGATGGAACAGTTCAGAGTTTATCTTTTAAAAGTCGTAGACCAAGAACCAGTCCAAATAAACATAGTAAAGAAGAGCTGGAGTTAATATCTACAATGTATGCAACACACGGTTTATATGGTATGGCAGAGGTATATGTAAAACTTCTAGAATTAGGTTATAAGCGTAGTTTTGGCAGTATGTGCATGCAGATAAGGAATAAGTGCATAAAGTCATTAAACAAGGCAAAAAAGAGCTATACAAGATATGAAAATATAACAGGTCAGTATATAGGAGACAAAGTTCAGATAGATATAAAATATGTTCCACAGGAATGTATAATGTTTTCCAGCTATGGTAAAAAATATTATCAGATAACAGCGATAGATGAATACAGCAGAATGAGAGTATTAGAAATAGTAGAAGAAAAAAGCACATATGAAACAGGTAAGTTTTTAGACGAACTGGAAAGTAAATTTGGCTTTCCAATAAAAACAATTCAAGTGGATAATGGCTATGAGTTTGTGAATGATAAAGAAGTAACAAATAAGAAAAGCTACTTTGAAGAAACAGCAGACAAGAAAGGATATACTATTAAACGAATAAGACCTTATTCACCTTGGCAGAATGGAAAGGTGGAAAGAAGCTTTATGAGAGGATGGAAAAATTTTATATGCAAATAATAAATTCTATTCCAAAGATGAATTAATTAAGGCTCTTAAAAAGCATGAAGATAGATATAATAATACTGCTAAAACATGCTTAAATTTTAAATCTCCATATGAGATTGTTATTGAAAATAAATTATTGCTTGATTTATATTAATTTAAGATTTATTTTTTAATAAAAGTGTAACATTTGTCCTGTTAGTTAAGAACTTTTAATAAAAAAATGTTAAAAAATCACTGTATTTTTTTTATTTTTTATGATAAAATAATTGCCTATAAAAATACCAAATAATATGAAATATGGGGAATTAATATTGTGGAAATAATTCAGCAGCTTTTAAATGGTTTAACTGTGGGTGGTATTTATGCACTTATTGCTCTTGGTTATACTATGGTTTATGGTATCATCAAGTTAATTAACTTTGCCCATGGTGATATCTTTATGATAGGTGCTTTTGCAGGTTTTTTTGCTATCACCTTAATTACAGATTTATTTATCGGTTCTCTTGTTGCATCATCAGTTGGAGCTGTGTTTGCAGAATATAAGTTGATAATAGCTATTGTGTCATCTATTATTTTCTGCGGTCTGCTGGGGCTTTTTGTTGAGCGTGTTGCATACAGACCATTAAGGGAAGGTTCTCCTAAAACTATTATAGGCTCAGCTATTGGCCTTGCTTTTATTATTTTTGCAGCAGTTTTTGGAAAAGGTAAATTTCAAATGGATACTGCATTATTATTTCTTGTAATTCTTGGTATGTTATCTATTTTATCATTTGCTTATATTAGATATGCTGGCAACAATATTAAATCTTTAAGCAAAGAAAATATTAATCAGAAAATTATTGTATATTCAGTTTTATATATTATTGCTTTTATTATATTAGCATACCTTGCATGGTATTTTGATATGACTACAATGGTATTTGTATCATTTGCATTTGTTCTGCTTGTTTACTGGCTTGTAGTAAGCAGAGTTAAATCAACAAATGCTGGTGGCAACTCTCGTATTAATGCATTAATCAGTGCTATTGGTATGTCTATGATACTTTCAAATATGGTAATGCTTTTAAGAGGAACAAGTGACCAGCCCTATAGAATGGGCTTTTTTACAGGCACTATAAATATTGGCTCTTTCAGTGTTTCTTCTCTGCAGATATTTATTATTGTATTTTCATTTATCTTAATGGGTATATTATTTTACATTATTCATAAAACAAAATTTGGACTTTCTATGCGTGCAGTATCTCATAACTTAAATGCTGCAAGGCTTATGGGTATAAACCCAGATAAAGTTATTGCTATGACATTTGTTATAGGCTCAGCATTAGCAGGTGTTGCAGGTGTGCTTGTTGGTACATATTATCAGTCAGTAAGCCCAAATATTGGTATGATGTATGGCTTAAAAGCCTTTGTTGCTGCAGTTTTAGGCGGCATAGGCAGTATTCCTGGTGCTGTTGTTGGCGGCATTGTTTTAGGTATTGCTGAAGTTGTTGGTATTGCATTTTTATCATCATCTTATAAAGATGCAATAGCTTTTGGTATATTAATACTTATTCTTATAATCAAACCAACAGGTATATTTGGCAAAACAATGAAAGAGAAGGTGTAATATGAGTATAGATATTGTTAATATATTAATATTTTCAGGTATTAATATAATTACAGTTTTAGGGCTTAATTTAATTACTGGTGTTACTGGTCAGCTATCCTTAGGACATTCTGCATTTTTCAGTATTGGTGCATATACATCAGCTCTTTTAATGTTAATGCTTGGAGTTCCTTTTGGTGTGGCATTAGTTACAGCTACATTAATGGCAGGTTTAATTGGCGGCTTATTTGGTATACCAATACTTAGGCTTCGCGGTGACTATCTTGCTATTGCTACACTCGGCTTTTGTGAAATTGTCCGTGTTGTAATATTAAACTTAAAAGTAACTATTCATGGCTCTGAAAAACTTCTTTCTACAAGTTTAGGCGGTATTCCTGGTAGTACTAACCTTATATTAGTGCTTTCTTTGGCAGTGCTTGCTGCATTATTTATGGCAGCATTAGAACGCTCAAAATTCGGCCTTGCTCTTAGAAGTATTAGGGAAGATGAAGTTGCATCTCAAATGATGGGTATAGATGTTGCACGCCATAAAATATTATCATTTGCAATAGGTTCAGCATTTGCTGGTCTTGGTGGTGCTTTATATGCAAGCTATATGACAGTTATAAGTCCGGGGGACTTTGGCTTTATGCGTTCTATTGAAATGCTTTGTATGCTTGTATTAGGTGGTATGGGCAGTATTGTTGGTGTTATTGCAGGTACAACAGTTTTAACTGCTATCCCAGAATTATTAAGATTTGCTCAGGAATATAGAATGATAATGTATGGTATTGTTTTAATATTTATGATGGTATTCCGTCCAAGAGGTCTTTTTGGCAGTATCAGAGTAAATGTGTAGGTTTGGTGATTAGTTATGTCTGATAATACTATATTAGAATTACAAAATGTATCCTTAACATTTGGAGGCTTAAAGGCTGTAAGTGATGTTAACTTTAAAATGAAAGATAATGAAATTTTAAGCCTTATAGGTCCAAACGGAGCAGGCAAAACATCTACATTTAACTTAATTACTGGTGTATATACTGCCACAAGTGGTGCTATATTATATAAAGGCAAAAATTTAAAAAAATATAAACCACATCAGATTACTAATCTGGGTATTGCAAGAACATTTCAAAACATCAGGCTTTTTAAACAGTTAACTGTGCTTGAAAATATTATTCTAGCTATGGACCACAGGCGAAAAATAAACTTTTTTGCATCTTTATTACCGTTTGGTGCAGGTAAAAAAGAATTTGAAAATACAAGAGAGCAGGCTCTTAAATATTTAGAGTATGCAAATTTAGCAGAATATAAAGACCAGAGAGCAGAAAATTTATCCTATGGTAAACAAAGAGAGCTTGAAATATGCCGTGCTATTGCAACTGGTGCAGATTTGCTTTTATTAGATGAGCCTGCAGCTGGCTTAAATCCGTCAGAAACAGCAGGACTTATGGATATTATTAGAAATATTAAAAATAATTTAAATAAAGCAATCTTTTTAATTGAGCATGATATGAAGCTTGTTATGGGTATTTCAGATAGAATTGTTGTGCTTGATTATGGTCAGAAGATTGCAGAGGGTACACCTGAAGAAATCAGGAATAACCCTGCAGTTATTAAAGCATATTTAGGAAAGGGGGAATAATATGTTAAAGCTGAATTCTATCCAGACTAAATATGGCAGTATCTATGCACTTAAAGGTATAGATTTAGTTGTAAATGAAGGCGAAATTGTAACTATTATAGGTGCAAATGGTGCAGGTAAAAGCACAACATTAAATACAATATCCGGTTTAGTTCGCTCTATTGCTGGAAGTATTGAATTTAATGGGGCAGATATTACTCATATGCCTACAGATAAAATTGTAGAAAGCGGACTTATTCAAGTACCAGAGGGCAGGGAAATATTTCCAAACTTAACTGTTATGGAAAACCTTAAATTAGGTGCTTTTTTAAGGAAAGATAAACAGGGAGTAAAAGAAGATATAGAAAAAGTTACATCGTTTTTCCCGCGTCTTGCAGAGCGTTTTAATCAGCTTGGAGGCACATTATCTGGGGGAGAACAGCAGATGCTTGCAATTGCAAGGGCATTAATGAGTAAACCAAAATTATTATTAATGGATGAGCCGTCTTTAGGTTTAGCACCTATATTTGTTCAGGATATTTTTAATATTATAAAAAAAATCAATGAGCAGGGAACAACAGTATTACTTGTAGAACAGAATGCAACTCTTGCTCTTTCTATTGCTCACAGGGGTTATGTAATGGAAACAGGCAATATTGTAATGGAAGATAAGGCATGTAATTTAATGGATAATGAAAGTGTAAAAGCTGCATATCTTGGCTTTTAACACCTGATTTATATTATAAGCATAATAATGGATATGAATTTGTAAATAATAAAGAAGTAACTTTGAAAAGATAGCAGAATCCAAAGGTTATATAGTTAAGAGAATAAGACCATATTCTCTATGGCAGAATGGAAAGGTGGAAAGAAGCTTTATGAGAAGATAGTAAAATTTTATATGATAATAATAATTTTACTCTAAAAATTAATTAATTAATTAATGCTGTTAAAATACACCAAGAATGATATAATAATACTGCTAAAATATGCTTAAATTTTAAATCTCCATATGAGATTGTTATTGAAAATAAATTATTGCTTGATTTATATTAATTTAAGATTTATTTTTTAATAAAACTGTAACATTTGTCCTGTTAGTTAAGA
>CAJUJZ010000004.1 GCA_910586745.1 uncultured Mucispirillum sp.
CGCCAAATTTCATTGTGGCTCTTGTTGTTAACCCTATTTTTAATATCCCTGCATCGCCAAAATCTAAGCCGTTTAGACTTGCTTTGATACCATTGGCATTGACATGCTTACTCCAGCTGTCTGGGGTAACATATGCATCACCTACATACGCATAAGCAGGGACAGATAACGCTAACAAATATGTTAATGTATATAACATCAGCCTTTTCATAGGCATAACTCCTTAATTAGTTGTTTAGAAAGATTAAAAAATCATAATCATATTTTAAATACTCTCTTAAAAAGTAAGTTAATGGTAAATAGAAGATTTTTGCCTGCTCAAAGATTTCCATTTTATTTATAAATTCATCAATATAATTTAATAAATGGTCTTTAATAAATTCTTTTTGAGCATTTTTTACTATATTATAGTTATCTTCTTTACCATCCTGCATACACCTAACTGTTTTTCTTGATAAATATGACAAAAACATAAGTTCATAGGCAATAAAGTCTTCTGGTTCATTAGAATCATGAAAATCTGTATCAAAACCAAAATTTTTATATAACTTTAAAACCTGTTCTCTTGATTCTTGATTTACAAGATGTTCTAATGATGTATAGTATGATTCAGAGTTTGGGACACTATCAGTTAATGCAAATATTCTTGTATATGCTCTAAGATTATCTAATTTAAATTCATCTAAGTCTTTGCCTTTTAATAGATTATATTTATCAATAAAATCTTCAAGCTTTTCAATTTCTTTTCCTGCAGTTTCTGATATATCTTCCAAATTTTTTAATAATGGTAAGATTTCCTGCATCATTTTATATTCATTTTCACTTACATGCTCTAAAAAAAGTTTCGCAAAAAAAGCATAAATTACTTCTCTGCCGCCATGTATTTCTTGTAAATCTACTGCCATATTTTCTCCAAAAGACTTACCAGTAATAATACTGGTAAGCCTGTATTTATTAGTTTCCGTTGTTAAGGGTTACTGTTCTTGTGCGTTTTTTAATAAGCATTGAAGGTCCAGTTTCATTTGTGTTATTTGCATAAGCATAAGGGAAATCACTTGAATTTAACTGAACTGCATCAGGGTATTTTGATTTAAGAGTTTCAAAATCACCAAAATCAAGTGCATGTCCAACACATGATGCAACACATACTGGTTTTTCACCTTTTTCAACACGACTCATACACATATCGCATTTCTGCATAGGGTGTGCAATTGTCCATGATGATTTTTGTTCTGGCTCTTGTTTATCATCAGCAATATGTGGTGCTGCAAATGGACATGCAGTAATACAAAGCTGTAAACCTATACATTTGCTTCTATCTACATAAACAATACCATTGTCTTTTTTAATGATTGCATTTTGTGAGCATGCAGCAAGACATGCTGGTTCTTCGCAGTGGTTACAGCTCATTGCAAGATTAAACATAGCTATTGGGCCGCCATCTGCTTTATATGTTGCAACTTTTCTCCAGCGAACTGGTCCTGGGTTTACCTGATTCCAGTCTTTGCAGGAAACAGAACATGAATTACATGACATACATCTAGTTTGGTCAAAATAAAATGCATAACGCATGATTATCTCCTATAATTATTTATTTTTTATCCATACCATAGCAGACTGTTGTCCGTTACCATGGTCTACTCTTGAAGGTCGTTGAGCCATAAGTGTGTTAGCACAGCCACCATCATCTATGCCATCAACTGGGTCTGGGTCATACCAGCAGCCTTGGTGAAGTCCAATAAAGCCTCTTACAACCCTGTCAGTAACTCTTGCAATAACACGAACATCACCTATCGGGTTGCCTATTGTGATTAATTGACCATCAGCAATACCTTCGTCTGCTGCATCTAAGTCATTCATCCATACTTCACTCCAAGAAGCGACATTTTCTTTGCCAGCTATTGGCTGACCGTTTGCTACTGTTTGGTTAAGACGAGTAAGGTTTGCTGTTTCGCCAGTTTTTACTTCCTGAGCTGCACCAATGTTGCCATACTCATTCCAATCATTACCAGAATATAAGCCGCCGCCTTTAATTCTGTGAGTTAATTCTCTTAAATATGGATTTTCAGACTGAGATGAGTGTGCTCTATATCTATCATGAGTAGTTGTTAAGAGATAACCTTTGCTCATATCTAATGTATGTTTATCATTCATTACACCATAAGCTTCATTGAAGTAGTCTTCATAAGCATAGTATAATGGAATAGGATAAACTAATGGGTCTCCTTCAAAGTCTTTATTAGCCTGACCTGTTGGAAGTCCTTGACTTGCAAGATAACCGTGCCATGCACTATATCTTTTTTCATAACGCCATACTAACATGTCTGAATAAACATGGAATCTTGCTGATGGTTGTGGAGCAGTAGTAATATCATCCCACTGTAAACCAAAGTCACCATATCCATCATTATTAATATTTGATGTTGCAGCTAAAGTGTTAATTTTACCTGTAAATGCAGTTGACATATCACCGCCAAGGTAAGTATCAAGACTGTCTCTTAGTGCTGTTTTTGTAATAGCAACAGGAGTGTATTCTTTTGCTGTTCTTGGTGCATATGGATTATTTATAAAATCTTCCCACTTTTTACCATAGTATAAGCTTGAAGAATTGACACTTGCTTTCCCAAAAGCTTCTTTTACTAAATCTTCAATTTGCTGGTTAGGAATACCTCCTGTAAATTTAGTAGCAAGTTCAGTACCAACACCTTTTAATTTACCAACTGCTTTTAATAAATCATTTGTAAAATTCCATTGAGATTTAGCCTGACCTGGTGCATTACTTACAACTGGAATATATAAAGAATTACCAAGAGAGATATTGATAATATCTTCCTGTTCCCAAGTAGTAGCTGCTGGTAATACATAGTCTGACCATCTTGGAGATGGAGATAAAAAGTTATCAAAAGATACCATGCAGAATGTATCTGGATTATCAGGTTCTGTAGAGCCTAAATAAAGAGCTTCAAACATTTCTCTTGCATCATTTGGGTCCATATGCTGGTTCATAGGAATGTTACCACCAGTATTTAATAAGAAACGGATACCTGAATAGATTGGAGTAATGCCATCAGCTTCAGTTTCATATTGATAGTATTTACCAGTACTATCCATTAATACTTTACCGTCTGCACCTCTTTTCCATTTGTAAAGAGCTTTTGCACCACCATCATCAAAATATACTTTACCAGTACCAACTTCTTCAGCATTCCAGTCTGGAATATATTTAGCTGAATAGCCATTTTCTTTTAACTGGTCACCAAATGCAAATTTAATTGCATTATGCCATTGAGTACAAGAAATTGTTGGAGATTCTGGGTTTTCTGGTATATCTGGACGGCTTATTCTTACACTTAATGTACCTTTTGCACTGCTTCTTGAACCACCAAAAGCTCTGCCTAAACCATCACCTGTCATACCCCAAGATTTAGAAAGAATAAGAAGTGTTTGTAAAGCAAACATATTAATTACACCGTTTGCCTGCTTTTGTTGAGCACCACACCATTCGCTGTATATTGGATGGTTATCTGGGTTAAAATAAAGTTCTGCTAAATCTTTAATAGCCTGTTCTGGTATACCAGTTATTTGAGATGCCCAGTATGGAGTTTTAGGTATTAAGAAATCTTTTTTAGTTTGATATTTTGTTGCATCGCCTGCTGCTGCAGTATAAGAGCATACAGAACCATTTCTTTTAGGTTGTTTAGTTGCAAACTGATTAGCTACATAGTTGCCATTATAAGCAGCTTTTGTAAGCCTGTCATCTTTACCCATAATATAAGCTGAAAGTGAACGACCTGCAGGAACTGCATTTACTTTTGTATAACCACTTGCTTCTGTAAATGAGATTTCTCTTGTTGTATCATTGATATAATATTCTGGAGAATCAAAGAAACCATATACCATTGTATCAATGTAGTTTACATCTAATTGTAATTTTTTATCTACATCGTTTCTAATATTACCATCTACATCAAATGTGTTTGTAATCATATGATGAAGCATACCAAGAATTAATGCAACATCTGTATAAGGTTTCATTTGATACCAAGTATCAGCAAGAGTTACACCAGTATCAACAAATTCTGGTCCAATAAACCATACTTTACCACCGCGTTGTTTCATCATTTCAACAGAACGGATTTCTGAATATGCAGAGCTGTTTACTGTTGATAATGCGTTAGAACCCCATAATACAACATTTTTAACTGCACTTGCTACTGTATTAGCATCTGCACTGCTGCCATTATAACCAGTATAATATGTACCAAAGAATGATTTTTGGTGGAATGAATAGTCATCAGTATAAAGAAGATAACCACCCATTAATTGTGCTGGTGCAGAACCACCCATACCAGTCCAAATACCAGTATAGCCGCCACCCTGCCAGCTAGAAGAGTATGCACCACATGCATAAATTGAGTGGAATGCTTCTGGGCCATATTTATCTGTAATTGCTTTATGTTTTCTTGCTATTTCATCTAAAGCCTGTTCCCAAGAAATACGAACAAAACCAGATAAATCACCGCGTTTTTTAGTTTGTTTTAATGGATATTTTAATCTTCCTGGATGATATAAACGGAATTTATAAGAACGACATCTTGCACATGCTCTTGAAGATGAGCAGTTAGGGTTATCGCTGTCCATTACCTGACCAGTTGTATCTATAATATTTTCATCTGTAACGAAACGCTTAATAACACCATTTTTTACATGTGCTTTGATAAGACATTTAGCACCGCAGTTGTGACCGCTTGTGCCATAACGAATATAATCAGGAGTTAAATCATTTTCATCATTGGAACTTGTGCCAACCCCCCCCCGTATATAATATCTGAGCCGCCATCTTTAGAGCAGCCATACATGGCAGCCATAGCACCAAGAGCTGCTGTGCCTTTCAAAAAGGATCGTCTTGAAACTGAGCTTTCATCTAATGATTCTAAAACATTAGTTTCTTTTCCCATATTCTTTGCCTCCAAATATTTTTGTAGCCCTATTATAATATAAAATTATACTTAATCAACTATAAAATATACATTTTTCTCCAAATTTAACAAATTAAATATTTTTGTTAAGTATTATTAGCATATAAATATTCAATACTATCAATAATTAATACAATTTTAGTCTTATTATCACAAAATAACCTTACAAAAGTCTACAATAATTTTTATTCATTACTAATATATAGTAATCGTTTTCTATCATAACTATTACCCAACTCCTTTAAATTATTTTGGAAAGAAAAAAGTGATAGTAACCGACCATCCAGTCGCTCCGTATTCTGCTATTATCATAGTAGACAAACCCCAAAAAAGTAAGAAAAAATAATCCTTTGAGATGTAAAAAAGCTCCCTTGTAATTAAGGGAGCTTATGTATTTGAGTTTATAAATAAACTATCTTTTTGGTTTAGCTGTTTCTTTAATGTATACTATACCGTTTTTATGACCTGGAACAGAACCTTGAACGAGTATTACATTTTTTTCAGGCATAACTTTTACAACTTTTAATCTTTGAGTTGTAACAGTTTCCACACCTAAGTGACCAGCCATTTTTTTACCTTTGTTTACTTCTGCAGGCCATTCTTTCATACCTATAGAACCAAGTCTACGGTGAAAGCCTGAACCGTGACCGCCAGGGCCGCCTGCGAAGTTCCAGCGTTTCATACCACCAGCGAAACCTTTACCTATTGTTACGCCTTGGATATCAACTAAGTCGCCTTCTGCAAAGATTTCTGTGCTGATTGTTTGGCCTACATTGTAGTCATCAATAGCATCAACACGAACTTCACGAAGATATTTCATTGGCTTAACATCTGCTTTTTTGAAATGTCCAGCCATAGGTTTATTAACTTTCTTTTCTGAGAGTATCTCTTCGAACCCGATTTGTATAGCATTATAGCCATCAGATTCAACGGTTTTTTTCTGTACAATGACACATGGACCTGCTTGTACAACCGTAACCGGAATAACCGCCCCATTATCAGAAAATACTTGTGTCATTCCGATTTTTTTACCGATAATTCCCTTTGCCATTTATTCCTGCCTTTATTAGAGTTTAATCTCTACGTCTATGCCCGCAGATAGCTCAAGATTCTTAAGTGCATCAATTGTTTGAGGGTTATACTCAAATATATCAATTAAACGCTTATGAGTCCTTATTTCAAACTGCTCACGAGAGTTTTTATCAACATGAGGAGAACGAGTTACACAAAATTTTTCAATGCGAGTAGGAAGAGGTATAGGACCAACAACTCTAGCACCTGTTCTTTTAGCTGTGTTAACAATATCTTTCACAACTTTGTCTAAAATTTTGTGTTCAAAAGCTTTAAGTTTAATTCTTATCTTTTGATTTTCCATTATAATCTACCAGCCTGATTACTCAATGATTTCAGTAACAACGCCTGCACCAACAGTTCTACCACCTTCACGGATAGCAAACCGTAAACCTTTTTCCATAGCGATTGGTTGAATAAGTTGAACTTCGCAGCTGATGTTATCACCAGGCATAACCATTTCAACGCCTTCTTGAAGAACAATGATACCAGTAACATCAGTAGTTCTGAAATAGAACTGTGGACGGTAACCACCAAAGAATGGAGTGTGACGGCCACCTTCATCTTTAGTCAATATATAAGCCTCAGCTTTGAATTTTTTGTGTGGAGTAATTGTGCCAGGTTTAGCTAAAACTTGACCGCGTTCAACTTCGTCTTTTTTAGTGCCACGGAGTAACACACCAATGTTATCACCAGCAACACCTTCATCTAAAAGTTTACGGAACATTTCAACGCCTGTAACTGTAGTTTTAGAAGTGTCGTGGATACCAACGATTTCAACTTCTTCACCAACTTTAATAATACCTCGTTCTACACGACCAGTAACAACTGTACCACGGCCAGAGATAGAGAAAACATCTTCTATTGGCATTAAGAATGGCTGGTCTACAGCTCTTTCTGGAGTTGGAATATATGCATCTAATGCAGCTAATAAATCCCAAATAGGTTTAGTTAAAGCATCATCAGTTGGGTTTTCTAATGCTTTTAAAGCAGAACCTTTAATGATTGGAGTGTCATCACCAGGGAATTCGTATGAAGATAATAATTCTCTGATTTCCATTTCAACAAGTTCTAAAAGTTCTTCATCATCAACCATATCACATTTGTTCATAAAAACGATGATGTATGGAACACCAACTTGACGAGCAAGAAGAATGTGTTCACGAGTTTGCGGCATAGGGCCATCAGCTGCAGAAACAACTAATATAGCACCGTCCATCTGAGCAGCACCAGTAATCATGTTTTTAACATAGTCGGCGTGACCTGGGCAGTCAACATGTGCATAGTGACGAGTTTCAGATTCATATTCAACGTGGCTTGTTGCAATAGTAATACCGCGTTCTCTTTCTTCTGGAGCTTTATCAATGTTTGCATAATCTACAAAAGATGCAAGACCTTTCTGAGATAATACATTTGTTAAAGCTGCAGTTAATGTAGTTTTACCGTGGTCAACGTGACCAATTGTACCAACATTAACATGTGGTTTTTTTCTTTCAAATTTTTGTTTAGCCATGATTTATTCCTCCAAATCTTATTAATTTCTAGATTTTATAATTTCTTCTGCAATATTTGCAGGTACTTCTTCATAGTGGTCAAACTGCATAGTGTAAGTTGCACGACCTTGTGTGATAGAACGCAATTCAGTAGAGTATCCAAACATTTGTTTTAATGGAACCATTGCATTAATAACTTGTGCATTACCTTGAACATTCATACCTTCTATTCTACCGCGTCTTGAGCTTAAATCGCCCATAACATCACCCATGTATTCATCAGGTGTAACAACTTCAACTTTCATAATTGGCTCTAAAAGCACTGGAGAAGCTTGTTTCATACCATCTTTAAATGCCATAGATGCAGCAATTTTGAATGCCATCTCGTTAGAGTCAACTTCGTGGAAAGAGCCGTCAAATACAGTAACTTTAAAGTCAACAACAGGGTATCCTGCAACAATACCATTTTCCATAGCTTCGGTAACACCTTTTTCAATAGCTGGAATATACTCTTTTGGTATTGCACCACCAACGATTTTGTTTTCAAATTCAAAACCAGAACCTGGTTCAAGCGGAGTCATTTCTAACCAGCAGTGACCATAGTTACCTTTACCACCAGACTGTTTAATGTATTTACCTTCAGTTTTAACTGCTTTACGGAAAGTTTCACGATAAGCAACTTGTGGGTTACCAATGTTAGCTTCCACTTTAAATTCTCTTTTTAAACGGTCAACAATAATTTCAAGGTGGAGTTCGCCCATACCTGAAATAACTGTCTGGCCAGTTTCTTCATCAACTCTTACTCTAAAAGATGGGTCTTCAGAAGCAAGTTTTCCTAATGCAACAGAAAGTTTATCTTGGTCTGCTTTTGTTTTTGGTTCAATAGCAATAGATATAACTGGCTCTGGAAATTCCATAGCTTCTAATATGATTGGGCTTTTTTCATCACAAAGAGTGTCCCCTGTTGTAGTGAATTTAAGACCAACTGTTGCACAAATATCACCAGCACGGATTTCTTTAATTTCTTCCCTTTTATTAGAGTGCATTTTTAAAAGACGACCTATGCGTTCTTTTTTATCTTTAGTAGAGTTAAGAACATAGTTACCAGCTTCAAACACACCAGAATAAACACGGAAATATGCAAGCTGCCCCATGTATGGGTCAGTCATAATTTTAAATGCTAATGCAGAAAATGGAATATCGTCACTAGCTTCACGAGTTTCTTCCTGATTAGTTTCTGGGTTAATACCAGTAATAGCAGGAATATCAAGTGGTGATGGGAGATATTCAACTACTGCATCCAGAAGTTTTTGGATGCCTTTATATTTAAAAGCTGTTCCGCATAATACAGGGTTAAACTGCAATGCACAAGTACCTTTACGAAGTGCAGATTTAATTTCTTCATTAGTAATTTCTCCGCCTTCAAGGTATCTTTCCATAAGTTCTTCATCAGCTTCAACAGCTGTTTCTATCATTTTAGCACGATATTCTGCAGCTTTGTCTTTAAGGTCAGCAGGAATTTCTACTTCCTTATATTTCATGCCAAAGTCGCCTTCAACATCCCAAATGTAACCTTTCATTTCTATTAAGTCTACAACACCTTGGAATTTATCTTCAGCACCTATTGGTATTTGGATTGCAACAGGTGTAGCACCAAGTCTGTCATTCATCATTTCAAGAACACGATAGAAGTCAGCACCAGTTCTGTCCATTTTATTTACGAATGCAACTCTTGGAACTTTATATTTATCAGCTTGTCTCCAAACTGTTTCAGACTGTGGCTGAACACCAGCAACAGCACAGAATACACCAACTGCACCATCTAATACTTTAAGAGAGCGTTCAACTTCAATAGTAAAGTCAACATGTCCTGGAGTATCAATAATATTAACAACATAGTCTTTCCAGAAGCATTGTGTAGTAGCAGAAGTAATTGTTATACCTCTTTCTCTTTCCTGCTCCATCCAGTCCATAGTAGCCGCACCGTCATGAACTTCACCGATTTTATAGTTAACACCAGTGTAGTAAAGAATGCGTTCAGTTGTAGTAGTTTTACCAGCATCAATGTGAGCCATGATACCGATATTTCGTTGTAAATCTAAAGATTTTGCTCTTGCCACAACAAACTCCTGTTATTACCATCTAAAATGTGCGAAAGCTCTGTTTGCTTCAGCCATTTTGTGTGTATCTTCGCGTTTTTTAATAGATACGCCTTTGTTAGATGCTGCATCCATTAATTCGCCAGCAAGACGCTCAACCATAGTTCTTTCTTTTCTGGAGCGTGATGCTGTAATAATCCATTTAATAGAAAGTGCCTGCCTTCTTGCTGCTCTAACTTCTGTTGGCACTTGATATGTAGCACCACCAACTCTGCGAGATTTAACTTCAAGAACAGGTTTAACATTTTCAATAGCTTTTTTGAAAACTTCTATACCTTCTTCGCTGCCTCTTTCCTTAATTAAGTCTAATGTTTTATAAAAAATCCCTTCAGCAACTGATTTTTTACCAGAATACATTAAACTGTTAATAAATTTTGTAACAAGTGTATCCTTATATATTGGATCAGGTAACACTTCGCGTTTTTTAGTTCCTCTTCTGCGTGCCATTTATATTCCTCTCTTATTTAGGCCTTTTAGCACCGTATTTAGAACGGCTTTTTTTCCTGTTTGCAACACCAGCAGTATCTAATGCACCACGAATAACTTTGTAACGAACACCTGGTAAGTCTTTTACCCTTCCGCCACGAACAAGAACAACTGAGTGCTCTTGAAGGTTGTGACCGATACCTGGGATATAAGCAGTTACCTCAATACCATTTGTTAAACGAACCCTTGCAACTTTTCTTAAAGCTGAGTTAGGTTTTTTAGGTGTTGTGGTATATACACGAACACACACTCCACGCCTTTGTGGGTTTGCTTGTAATGCCGGAGATTTAGTCTTTTTAATCATTTCCATACGACCAAATCTAACTAACTGATTAAGAGTCGGCAAAGAACACCTCCAATAAAATTATGACATAATGCCATGAATGTATTTATTTATTAAAATTTTTCTGCCTCTATTAAAAAGCAATTTTAATTTTTTATTAATAACTTAGCTTGTCGGAAACTCCCCTTTAATGACATAGGCATGACAGACCTGACGGTTTGTTTCCATCTCAATGGCACAAATCTTATAACATCTAAAATAAAAAAGCAAGTATTTTTTTCTGTTTTACACACATTTTTCTTAAATCACAATTTATATGTTAAACCAAATATAAAAGAATTAATCTTACTGTAATTATGTTCAATATATAATAAATTATCAGCTTATACCCATTTTTTAAACTATAATTAAAAACGATGATTTATAATAAAATTAGTAATTATTATTTTATTGAATAATATCTATTTGTAGTGTATTTTAAACTATACTATCCATCGCAAATCTCAAAAATCAAGTTTTCGTTATTTCATTTCTTATGCTCCAATTTCTTAAACATTTGCTGTTTTTTCTTCGCTGCTGATATTTTCAAGTTGTAACGCACTGTTTCTGCTGAAATATAGCCCCTTATCAAATAAATTTGATAAATAATCATATTCATCTCCATAATGCCTGTCATGGATACACATATCATCACCTCGTATAAGTTATAATAATGAATATTTAATCTACCGAACTTATGCGACAATAGGTTTCACTTTGAAATAATATTTTAAGATTAGTTATATTAAACTTTAACTCACCCGATATTTTATGATAAGCTCATTGTAAAATATAATGCATACTTATACTAAATCTCTTCCTAATTCTGCCAAGCGGGCGAGATAACTAGATTGTAAATATTACATGTATTTACCACATTTTAATTTATTACAGACATTAGAAATTTGTATATTTCAGATCATTCGCCTTACAGATTCTTCATTGTTTGTTGACACAAACATTCAGAATGACATGGCTCAGAATAGACAAATGAAATTTAAATTAGTAAAATATTTTATATATATTATTAATAGTTATTTTCTTTGCTTATAAAATATTACCCGTTATTTTAAAATGCTAAATTTTATATAATACCTGCTATTGAATAAATAACCTTATAAAGCCTGCCCAGCTTTTTATTCTAATTCTTTTAAGATTTCTTTTGTTCTAATAAGAGCTTTGTCAATATGGTTTGTAATATTTTCCTCCCCTATCATTTCTATAAAGTGCATTTTTTTAAGTGTTGCATAAGGTGCTGGATTTACACCAGATAAAACAAGCTGAGTGCCTGCTTTTTTACAAGTATTATAAAAATTTTCCAGAGCATGTTCGCCTGTTGCATCTATTGCAGGGACATTTCTCATACGAAGAATAAATACTTTTGGAGTTTTGCCTATATGCTCCAGCGTATTAATAAGCATATCAGCAACACCGAAGAAGAAAGGTCCGTTAATTTCATATACTTCTACACCTTCTGGTATTTCTTTATTTGATGTTGCATCTGGGTCTGCAATATCCTGAGCAGTTTTTTCTGATGCATCAAAATTTATTTTACCCATACTTGTAACATCGCTCATGCGTTTCATAAAGAGAAGTGCAGCAAGCACAACACCAACCTGCACTGCAGCAGTTAAGTCTATTACAATAGTTAATATAAATGTTGTAAGCAGCACAACCACATCGCTTTTTGGAGAACTTAAAAGGTTTGCCATATTTTTTATACCCATCATATCAACAGAAACTACTAAAAGAACACCAGCAAGAGCAGCCATTGGTATTATTTCTATTAAAAATGAAAAGAAAAGTATAAATAAGCATAAAAATACCGCATGTATCATACCAGAAAGTGGTGATACACCGCCTGCTCTAACATTCGTTGCTGTTCTTGCTATTGCTCCAGTTGCTGGAATACAGCCAAAAAAGCCGCTTAAAATATTTGCAACACCCTGACCTACAAGCTCTGTATTTGATTTATGATGTGAGCCTGTCATACCATCTGCCACAACTGCAGAAAGCAGAGATTCTATACCTGCAAGCAGTGCAATTGTTATGGCTGCAGGAAATAATGCTCTTATTTTTTCAATGGTTACTTCCGGAACTTCAAATGCTGGAAATACAGCATTAATTGTGCCAAATCTGTCCCCTATTGTTTCAGCATTAAGCCCTAAGAAAAAACATACTGCTGTTGATATTACAATAGCCACAACATGTGATGGTATATTTGTAGACATTTTTCTTATAATCAATATGATTACAACTGTGCCTATACCTATTGCAGCAGATGATATATTAATTGTAGAAAGGTTTGAAAATATACTTATCCATTTATCTATAAATTCTGGTGTCGTTTCACTATATGTAAGCCCTAAAAAGTCTTTTATCTGAGATGAAAAAATAACAACCCCAATACCTGCTGTAAAGCCTGTTGTAACAGGATATGGTATAAATTTAATAAATGAACCCACTCGTGCTATGCCTAAAAATATTAATATAATACCTGCCATAATAGTGGCAATCAGTAAACCATCATAGCCATGCTGAGCTATTATACCATATATAATAATAACGAATGCACCAGTAGGACCGCCTATCTGATAATGGCTTCCCCCTAAAAATGAAATAAAAAAACCTGCAATTACTGCAGTAAATATACCCTGAGCTGGCGTTGCACCGCTGGCAATCGCAAAAGCCAGTGCCAAAGGAACTGCCACAATACCAACTGTTATACCTGCAAACAAGTCTTTCTTAAATAAAGCTAAAGAATAATTTTTAATTACTTCAAAAAATACTGGAGTAAACCTTTCCTTAGATGCCATAATATGCCTCTTTCCCCTGTGTTTTATTGTTTTTATATTAGAAAATTCATATAATACTTATATAATAAAATATCAATAGAAATTTATAAAAATATTCTAAATATATTATTTTATCATTGATATTAATTTTTTTAATGTTATAATCTGACCTATGAGTCATACAGGGTGTAACCACGGCTGCATATATAAAAAAGAAATTAAAGTAGAGCAGATGAAAGAACTTTATATTTTCAGATGTGCAGCTCAGAAAAAATACATGACAAAAGATGAAATAAAAACAAGATGCAGCCTTTTTCAAGGTCTGCTTAAAATAAAGGAACATTCTATTGACGAATTTCTCAGCTAAATGTAATTTATTATTTTATATCAATATTTAAGGAGAGTAAATGACTTCAAGTATTTTGCCAAAATATACTAAAAACGAAGAAATAATGAATGCAGTAACCCATGGTATTGGAGCAGGGCTTAGCATTGCAGGGCTTGTTGTATTAGTAGTATTTGCATCAATGCAAAGTGATGCATGGAAAATTACAGCATCAGCTATATATGGTGCTTCAATGATAATATTATATACTGCTTCAACATTATACCACAGCTTATCAAAAACAAAAGCAGCATCAAAACTAAATATGTTTGACCATATTTCTATATACTACCTTATAGCAGGCTCTTATACTCCATTTATGCTTGTAAATTTAAGGGGTGGCTGGGGCTGGTCTATTTTTGGTGTTGTATGGGCTTGTGCTATTACTGGCACTGTTTTAAAAATAATATATGGCAATAAATTAAGAAAAGTATCTACTTTTATTTATCTTATTATGGGCTGGATGATTATTATTGCTATATACCCTTTTATAAAAAATGTAGAAACAGGCGGCATTATCCTTGTAGTGCTGGGCGGGCTTTCATACACTGTCGGTGTCATATTTTATAAATGGAAATCACTGCCATTTAACCATGCTATATGGCATCTTTTTGTGCTTGCAGGTACAGTTTTACAGTTTTTTGCAGTGCTTTTTTATGTGGTTCTCATTTAAAATTTTCTATATTATCATATTTAGGAAGCTAAAATGATTGTTAAGCTGATTCAACCTAAAATGTGTAAAAGGCCAATGGATACTGGACTTAAAACTCAAATGTCACCATCTCTTGGTCTTTTAACTATTGCTAATATGCTGCAGGATAAGCATACCATAATATATGAAAATGAAAATACAGCACCTATTGACTACGATGAAAAAGTAGATATTGTAGGGATAAGCATTACAGTAGATGTTTTTCCGCGAGCAAAAGATATTGCAAAAAAATTTCAGGCAAAAAATATTCCTGTTGTAGCAGGCGGTATACATATTACTGCAAATCCAGAAGAGACCGCTAAATATTTTGATGCAGTATCTATCGGTATTGCAGAAACTACATGGTATAATATCATTAATGATTTTGAAAAAGGCTGCTTAAAAAAAATATATAAACATAATACTCAACATATTACTCCATCACAAATTATATCCCCTGCTTATAACCTGATAAAAGACAAAAACTATCTTTACTGCAATATTATATCTACAAGCAGAGGCTGCCCTTATAAATGTGATTTCTGCTACAATAGCTGCGATGCCTATAAAAAGTTTTATATTAATAGAAATATAGAAGATGTTATAAATGATATAAAAACAGTTAATAAAAAACATATTATGTTTATAGATGATAACTTTATAGGCAATCCAAAATGGACTATGGAGTTTGTTAAAGAATTAAAACATTTAAATGTAAAATGGAATGCTGCTGTATCTCTTAATATTGCTGATATGCCGGAACTGCTTGATGAAATGAAAGCAGGCGGGTGCCAGAGCCTTTTTATTGGTTTTGAAAGTATAAATGAAAGCTCCATATCTAATGTTAATAAAATGCAGAATAATTTAGAAAAATACAATTTTGCTGTTAATGAAATCCATAAGCGTGGCATTATGATTAATGCAAGTTTTGTATTTGGTCTTGACGGTGATGATAAACGAGTATTTGAAAACACTTTAAAATGGATAGTTGATAATAAAATAGAAACAGTTACATCCCATATATTAACTCCATATCCAGGCACACATCTTTATAAAGAATTTCTTGAAGCAGGCAGAATAATTGATTTTGATTACTCTAAATATAACACTGCAAATGTAGTATTTAAACCAAAAAATATGACTGACTGTGAGCTGTATCAGGGTTATCTTAAAATATATAAAGATATTTACTCATTTAAAAATATTATAAAAAGAACACCAAAAGCCAAAAAACAATGGATACCTTATTATCTTTTTAATATATTTTATAGAAAATACGGCAAGTTTACTGACATAATATGCAGAATAATCGGTTATAAAAGAGTTGGCAAGATAGCAGCATTCCTGTCTTATCACACTAGATGAAATAAAATATTTTATCTAAAAGTTAAATAAATTATACATCACTTTTGCTTTTGTTTATACCTCATGTAAAAAAATAATTTACCCATTGTTATATTTTGCATTAAAAGAATCATCACTTGATATTAAAAGCACAATAAAATGAATAAATGCTATAACTGACGGAATAAATGTCCAGCAAAAAAGTATGGAAAGCACTCCATACATAGTCTTACCTAAATAAAACCACTGTATACCAAAACCACCTAACAAAAATGCCAATATGGCAGCAACAAATCTGTTTCTTCCAGAACCTGCTGTCTGTAATTGTTTTAATTGAACTCCACAGTTAGGGCAAACAACTGCATTAGCAGAAACCTCCCTGCCACATTCCGAACAATATTTAATATTATTACTCATTATGAAATATACCTCTAAAATATTATACTGAAATATAATACAATAAATTTATTTAGTCAAGGCATACTTAACACTAGCTTTGGCAAGTTCATAAGTTGCATCAATTGCTGGAAGTTTAGTTTTTACATAAGGAATAAGCAAAGGTATTTCTGTGCAGCCTTCAATTAATAAATCTGCTCCTAAATTAGTTATCTCATCAACACACTGCTGAAATAATCTGCTGTATTCTTCTGTTTTACCTGCTTTTACGCCTTTATATATACAATCCATTATATTATTTTCTATGTTTTCTGGCAAATCTATTGTTTCAAAGCCATAATCTTTTAATATGCTGCTGTAAACTCCCGCTTTAATAGTGCCTGTTGTTGCAATAAGACCTATTTTTTTAGTTTCTGGATAATTATTTTTAATAGTGTCTGCACAGCACCTAACTATATGAATTAAAGGAATATTTACTGCTCGTTCAATATCTTTTGCAAAATAATGAGCAGTATTGCAAGGCATAATAAGAGCATCTGCTCCAGCTGCTTCAAGACGCTTTGCACTTTCTACTAATCTTGAAGCAGGATTTATGCCACCATGAAGAATATAGCCCGTTCTATCTTCTATCTGTGGGTAACTGTCAATTATAATATGTATATGATCCTGGTCTTTCTCTGCTGGAGTATAGTCTACAATTTTTTTGTATAAATCAATAGTAGCTGCAGGCCCCATTCCACCTATTATACCTATAGTTTTCATCGTATTCCCCATTATTTTAATAAAATATGAAAAAATTTATCCGCAGCATAAACTGCGGATAAACGAATCAAATATTAAAGTTAATAAATTATATTAAATTTTTTCAGTGGTCCAGAATGAAGGGTCCATTTCATTTTCTATTTTTGCAACAACACATGTGCCACAAAGGTCGCCAACAATGTTCATAGAAGTTCTTCCCATATCAAGAAGTGCATCAATACCAAGTATCATGGCATAAGCTAATTTTACATTACCTTGTGTAACATCAAGACCTACAGAGTTCATAACCATAATCAGCATTATTGCACCTGCTCCTGGAACACCTGCTGTGCCAATAGAGGCTAAAACTGCTGTAATGATTACTGTCATCTGCTGGCTTGCATCAAGCGGCATACCTACTGCATTTGCAATAAAGATTGCACAAACACCAAGGTAGATTGTTGTCCCATCCATATTAATAGTAGCACCAAGTGGCAGTGTGAAAGAATAAACACCTTTTGAAACACCCATTTTTCTTTCAGCTGTATCCATAGATACTGGCAGTGTGCCACCTGAAGAACGAGTAACAAAAGCTGTAAGCCATGGCTCATAAACTTTTTTCAGAAAAAGAACTGGATTTATTTTAAATGCTGCACAAATCAACATATATACTACAAATATTTGCAGAGCTAAACCAATATATACTGAAACAGTAACATGGAGAAGTGGACCAAAAGCTTCAGCACCTTGTTGAGTAAATACTTGGAAAATAAGAAAGAATACACCAATAGGAGCATAAAGCATTACCCAGCCAACCACTCTAAATATAACTTGTGCACAACCATCAAAAAATTTGTAAACTATATCTGCACTTTCTTTTACTTTTGTATCTTTGCTGTCTCTTGCAAATGCAAGTGCAATACCAAAAAATATAGAAAAGAAAATAATAGGAAGAACATCACCTTTTGCAATAGAGCCAAATGGATTTGTAGGGATAATATTAAGGAATATTGTTACAAGAGATGGAGCTTCTTTAGCTGTTATTTCTTTTGTAGTTTCCGCTAATACAATGCCTTGTCCTGGCTGCATAATATTACCAACAACTAGACCAACAACAATTGCCATTAGAGAAGTAAGCATATAGAAAATAATAATCTTAACACCAACTTTACCAAGCCTGCTAGGTTCAATACTTGCAACACCACTGATTAATGTAAAAATAATAACTGGTGTAACAATCATTTTTAAAAGATTAATAAATAATGTACCAAGTGGAGCAGCTACTAAAAGAGCATATTTTCTAGCAACATTATCTGGTGAAATAAATGCGAAAATGATACCAGTTACTGCACCAAGTATAAGGCCAATGAAAATAGCCCAAAGAAGTCTTTTGCGTTTGTGTTCAGCCATAATGGACCTCCAAAAGTAATTTTATAAAACAAATAAAATATCGTTCTAACATTAGAGTAAACCATTTTATAGATATAATCAAGCAAAAATTTTATAAAATATTAATTTTTTATTCTTTTAATTAGATTAATATAATCACTGATTTATTACTTTTTTGTATGATAAAAAAATATTATAGAATTATTTGACACTATATGATAATACTAATTAATACATATTTTTTTGCAATTTTTATAACTATGTTTAAATATTTCATTATTATTTTTAATAGTAAAAAATATATTTTTTTACTAATACTTTATTTTTTGTTTGACAATATATAATATTATTGATAAAAAATAATCTGTTTCTATAAAGTCTCACCACTTACTATAAATGTGGTGCATGATGACTCGTCAGGGGCTATGCAATCACTGTGCGGTAAACCCCGCCAGGTTCGGAAGAAAGCAACGGTAGCTGTTATAGTGGTGTGCCGTAGTAACTCTGACGGGTCTTCTACAATAATTATTATACAAGGATATAGTATGTTAAGTTCTATCAGAAATAATCGCAAAGCTTTATCTATCGTTTTATGGCTTGTAATTATTGCTTTTGTAGCTACAATATTTGTAGTATGGGGAGTTGGTGAAAAATCTAATACCCTTTCGTATGTAGCTAAAGTTAATGACAAAGTTATCACTTATGAAGAATACCAAAACAGATACAAACTAGCAGATGATGAAATACGCCGTTATGGTGGTAATGTTAAAATTGATAACCTTTCTAAAAGAATATTAGAATCATTAATCAATGAAAAATTAATGCTTATTGAAGCAGAAAAACTTGATATTCCTGCTACAGATTTAGAGCTTGTTGCATACATCCGCTCTGTTCCATCATTTCAAGTAAATGGCGAATTTAATATTGACCAGTATGAAATGGTATTAAGAAATAATGGTTTAAATCCTGAACAGTATGAAAAAGCTGTTAAAGATGAAATCAAAATGAAAAAAATGACAAACCTTATATATCAAACTCAATCTGTTGCTGCTGATAAAGAGATTGAAAATGAATATAATTATAGAAAATCAAATATTACAGTTGATTATGCATCTATTCCTCTTAATACTTTTGAAAAAAATATTCCTGCAAACCCTGATGAAGCAGCACTAAAAGAATATTATAACATTACAAAAGAAATATATAGAGTGCCTGCAGAAATAAAAGTTAAATATATATCATTTGATAAAAATAAATTTTTAAATAATTATACAGTATCTGATGAACAGGCAAAAGTATATTATGATACTAATATTAAGCTTTATGATAAAAAAGAAAGTGCAGATGTAAGCTTAATACACATACTTGCTAACAACAGCGACAATAAATCAATGGAAGCTGCAAAAGCAAAAATAGATGAAGCATACAGCCAGTTACAGGCTGGTAAAAGCTTTGCTGAAGCAGCTGATAACTATACTGATAAAAATATTATTCCTGCAGAAGGCGGTCACATTGGGGTAGTAGAAAAAGGTTTACTTGAAAAAGATATTGAAAATGTAGTGTTCTCTACAGCAGTTAATACTTATTCTAAACCTGTAAAAGTTACTAATGGTTATATTATTGCTTATGTAAACAATTTAATGCCTGCAAAAAAATATACTTTTGAAGAAAAGAAAGATGAAATAAAAGAAACTATTAAAACATCTTCTAGTGCAGAGCTTTTTAATAAATATTTGTTAAATGAATTTCAAAAAATAGCTGATAACAGCAGTATTACAGCAATACAGAATGCAAATCCAGAATATAATGCCAATGTTACGGAGCTTGATTTTATTGCTGAAAATGCAGTATTTCCAGTAACTGCTGTTGCTATTAATCCTGAAACAAAAGCAGCATTATATAAACTCAACAAGGGTGAATTAAGCCAGATAATCCTTGACGGCAGTATGGCTTATATTTTTGAAATAATTGATAAAAAACTTTCTTATATTCCAGATATGGATAAAGTAAAAAAACAATTAGTTATTGATTACAGAGTTGACAAAATAACTAAAGAAGGTATTAAAGCATTAGAAAGTGATTTAGCTGGCAGCGGGTTTGAAAAAACAGCCTCTAAATATAATGCTTCAATAAAAACTGCTTCTTTTGTGAGAGATAGAGCAGAATTTGAAACAATATTTAAAAACGATGCTGCATTAATAAAGCAGATTATTAAAACTAAAAGCAGTAATTTCTTACAAAAACCATTCCTTTTAGATAATAACTTTTATATTTTTAAAGTTGCAAAAATAACTATGCCAGATAAAAGCGGCCTTGAAAGTGAAAAAGAAACTATTGCTGACTACATTTCAACAATAAAAGGTAATGCTGCGGTTGATGGATTTGCAAAAAAAGCATTAGAAAAAGCTGATATAAAATTTAATCAAGAATTTCTGAACAGTATGAAAATTATAATACCTTAATAAATGCAAATTTATCAAAAAAATACAGATTATGACTATACTATTTATAACTATGTCATACTGAGAGTGATAAGGTGAAGTATCTAATAAAACAGATAGTTTAAATATATTATACACTGCTGTAATATATTTAATTTAGATTTTTCGCCTATAAAATCAGGCTCAAAATGACTATATGGCAAAATTTTTGGGTAAGTTTAGTATATAGAATACAACAATCTTAAAAAAACTTGATAATTATGACAGCTTATATTATCCTTTGCTATATTATAAAATTTACTATTGCATATATCAAATGGCAAATTGTAAAAAATAAAGTAAAAATTAATGCTATATAATTTTTTCTGTCAAGAGCAAAGCATAAAAATGCTAAACATGGCTGGATAGTTAAACCTAAAATCAAAAACCCATTTATTATGCCAGCATAATAAACTGAAAAACTTGCATAATATAGTAAACAGAAACTCACTGCAATGATAATAAGTGGAGTAAATGCAATTTTTTTACTTTTTATATTCTTTAAAAAACATAATGAAACAATCATAAATATTTGAGATGCAAAAGCTGCTTTATCAATATTTTTTGTAATTGAATTTGCCTGAAATATATCATGTGGAGTAGAAAAAACAAAATAAATAAAATTTGGCATCATAATTATTAAAAATAAAAACAATCCAAAAATTTCAAAACTCAAACGATAATTTTTTAACATTTAATCATCTCTAATTATAAAAACTTATTTATATTTATACTTTTCACCATTTCTATAAAACAAATAAGCTAAATATCTCTTCCAGCAGTTAAAGCGAACTGGTTTAATAAAATATTTATTAATCGTTTTTTATAATATATTATACTCAAACATAAAAATCAAAGAATAAAAATGAAAAAATCTAATTATTTTAATATAAAAATTAGTATTTACATGGTATAAGTATGATTTAAACCTTTTGGCAGTGCAAACCTAAATATTATTTTTCACAATTTTAAAAATAATCCCGCTGCAAAATATTAAGCAGGATTATTTTATTACTATTTATTTAGCAGCGGATAGCCCAAAGACTTTCTTGTTTCCATAAATTTTTCAGCACATATTTTTGCAAGTGCTCTTACTCGTGCAATATAGCTTGTTCTTTCTGTAACAGAAATAGCACTTCTTGCATCAAGCAGATTAAAAGTATGGCTGCATTTTAAGCAGTAGTCATAAGCAGGCAGAGGAAGCCCCATTTCTGCAATTCTTACACATTCTTTTTCATAAGTTTCAAAAAGATTAAAAAGTGTAGATACATCAGCTGCTTCAAAATTAAATTTAGAAAACTGGACTTCGTTTTGGTGGTAAACATCACCATAAGTTAGTTTATCATTCCATTTAATATCAAATACAGATTCTACCTGCTGTAAATACATTGTAATACGCTCTAAACCGTATGTAATTTCTCCAGAAACAGGTTTTAAATCAATACCACCTGCCTGCTGAAAATATGTAAATTGAGTTATTTCCATACCATCAAGCCATACTTCCCAGCCTAAACCCCATGCACCTAATGTTGGAGACTCCCAGTCATCTTCTACGAATCTGATATCATGGTCTAATATATTAATGCCAAGAGCTTCAAGGCTTTTTAAATAAAGCTCTTGAATATTATCAGGCGATGGTTTTAGCAGCACTTGAAACTGGTAATAGTGCTGCAGTCTGTTTGGATTTTCACCATACCTGCCATCTGTTGGGCGTCTGCTTGGCTCTACATAACATGCTTTCCATGGTTCTGGACCTAAGCACATTAAAAATGTAGCAGGGTTGAAAGTTCCTGCACCTACTTCATTATCATAAGGCTGGTAAACTATACATCCCTGATCTGCCCAGTAATGATGCAGCTTCATTATTACATCTTGAAAATACATATATTCTCCTTATTTTTTGCGAGCAGCATGCATTTTTAATGGAAGAGAGTGCAGTCTGATAAAGCCTGTTGCATCACTTTGGTTATATGCACCACCGTCATCTTCCATAGATGCTACAGCCATATTATAAAGAGAATAATCAGAGCTTCTGCCAATACATGTTACATTACCTTTATATAATTCAAGTTTAACTTTACCATTAACATATTCTTGTGATTTATCAAGCAAAGCACGCAGGCAGTCCATTTCATGAGAAAACCAGTAACCATTATATACAAGTGTTGCAAATCTTGGCATTAACGATTCTTTTAAGTTTAAGACACTGCCGTCAAGAGTTAAACCTTCTAAATCTCTGTGAGCTGCCATAATAATAGCTGCACCTGGAGTTTCATATACGCCTCTTGATTTCATACCAACATAACGGCTTTCTACCATATCTACCCTGCCTATACCATTTTCGCCGCCTAATTTATTTAAAGCCATAAGCATATTATATGGGCTTAATGTTTCGCCGTTTAATTTAACAGCAACACCTTTATCAAATTCAAGTTCAATAACTGTTGCTTTATCTGGAGCAGCTTTTGGGCTTTTGCTGTATTCAAACATATCATCTGGCGGACATACTGCTGGGTCTTCTAATATACCTGCTTCAAATGAAATATGTAATGCGTTATCATCGCTTGACCATGGTTTAGCCACAGTTGCTTTTACAGGAATATCATATTTTGCAGCAAATTCCATAGCTTCTTTTCTGCCTTTAATTACTGTAAAAAATTCTTCATCTCTCCAAGGTGCAATAACTTTTAAATCTGGAGCAAGAGCTGCTGCAGTTAATTCAAAACGAACCTGGTCGTTTCCTTTACCTGTTGCACCGTGTGCAAAATAAGAACAGCCAGTTTTTCTTGCTGCTTCCACCATACCTTTTGCAATTACAGGGCGGGCAAGAGATGTACCTAAATAGTATCTGCCTTCATATAATGCATTAAATGCAACAGCAGGGAAAACGAAATCTTTAACAAATTCTTCTCTTAAATCATCAATAATAACTTCACATGCACCTGATTTATGAGCTTTTTCTTTAATAGTATCCCAGTCAGAATCTTGTCCTACATTTGCTACATAAGCCACAACTTCATAGCCTTTTAATGTAAGCCATTTTAAAATTACAGATGTATCTAAACCACCTGAATATGCAAGTAATACTTTTTCTTTTGCCATTTTTATATTCCTCCAATACAGTCTATTAATATAGCTTTTTGAACATGTAATCTATTTTCTGCCTCATCAAAAATAACTGAGGCTTTACTTTCTAATACTTCTTCACTAACTTCTTCCCCACGGTGAGCAGGCAGGCAGTGCATAAATACTGCATCTTTATCAGCTAATGCCATAATAGATGAATCAACTTGATAGCCTTGAAAATCTTTTATGCGTTTGGCACTTTCTTCTTCCTGCCCCATACTTGCCCAGACATCAGTATATATAACATTAGCATTTTCTGCTGCTTCTTTTGGATTATGAGTTAATGTGATTGTGCCACCGTTTTTAGCTGCATATTTTTTTGCATTTTCTACAATATCATAGTTAACATGATAACCTTTTGGGGAAGCTATAGCAATATGGAAGCCCATCTGGCTTGCACCGTTTATCCATGAATGAGCCATATTGTTGCCGTCTCCAATATATGCAACCTTTAAGCCTTTTATTTTACCAAATTTTTCCTGCATAGTCATCATATCTGCCATTATCTGACATGGGTGAAAGCTGTCTGTTAATGCATTAATTACTGGTACTGAAGAATATTCTGCTAACTCAGTAACTCTTTCATGACCAAATGTTCTAATCATAATGCCGTGAACATATCTACTCATAACTCTGGCAGTATCTTTTATTGTTTCACCTCTGCCAAGCTGAATATCTCTGCTGCTTAAGAACATAGGGTATCCGCCAAGTTCATTCATAGCGGTTTCAAAGCTGATGCGTGTTCTTGTAGATGATTTTTCAAATATCATAGCAAGAGTTTTGCCTTCAAGCTCCCTGTGTTTTATACCCTGCCTGCGTTCTTCTTTAAGTCTTATGGCAGTATCTATTAATGTCTGCAGTTCTTCTGGAGTTCTATCCAAAAGTGTTAAAAAATGGCGTGGTTCTATCATAATTATTTACCTAATTCCTTAATAGTAGATACAAATATTTCTGCACCTTTTAATAAATCTTCATCACTTATATTTAATGGCGGATAAAGACGAACAGAATTATTTCCTGCTGTAATAATTAAAAGATGATTTTTTATACATGCTTCTGCCACATCTTTTGGCTGATATGGAGTTTTAACACCTATTAAAAGACCTTCACCTTTTACTCTATATGTATCTGGAAGATTTTTATTTAAATAATCTTTTAATAATGCACCTTTATCTTTTACTGACTGTAAAAAGCCATCTTTTGTCATTTCTTTAATAACTACTAAAGCAGCAGCACAGGCAAGTGGGTTGCCTCCAAAAGTTGAGCCGTGAGTTCCTGGAGTAAAAAGAGATGCTGCTTTTTCTACTGCCACAACAGCACCCATTGGAACACCGCTGGCAATAGATTTTGAAAGTGTCATAATATCAGGCACTACATCAAAAAGCTGATATGCAAATAATTTACCAGTTCTGCCGTAACCTGTCTGCACTTCATCTATTATCATTAATATGTCTTTTTCATCACATATTCTGCGAACTTCTTTTAAAAACTCAATATCCACTGGCATAACGCCGCCTTCCCCTTGGAAAAGCTCCAGCATTATTGCTGCAGTATCATTTAAAGATACAGCACTTTTAAGAGCCTCTATATCATTAAATGGTATATACTGGTTATATGCAGGCATAGGTGTAAAACCTTTTTGTATTTTTTCCTGAGCTGTAGCCCCCATTGTTGCATAAGTTCTGCCATGAAAAGAATTATACATTGATATAATTTTATATTTTTTGCCGTGATGCACAGTATTGCCGTAAAGGCGGGCAAGTTTTATGGCTGCTTCATTAGCTTCTGCACCAGAATTACAGAAAAACACTTTACCATTAAAGCTGTTTTTAGAAATTAAATCTGCTAATTCTTCCTGCATAGGTATTTCATAAAGATTTGATGTGTGCATAACTTTTGATGCCTGTAACGATATGGCATCTACTAATGGCTTAAAATTATGGCCTAAATTAGTAACAGAAATTCCTGATGCGAAATCAAGATATGCTTCATTATTTGATGTATAAAGTTTTGCACCGATTCCATAGGCAAATGATATTTTAAATCTGCCGTAATTACTCATAAGAGATGACATATTATATCTCCAGTTTAATAATTCATTTTAAGATTATTTTTATAAACCATATTTTTAAATAAATCAATGGAATATCATATTAAACAGCTTTTTTTAATAATTTTTACAGCATAAAATATAAGCATTATATATATTTTAAATTTTTTTAAAATTTTGCAAAAAATAGATTGAAAATTATTTTATATCATATTATAAGTATTTCTGTATGGATATTAGAAATAGTAAAGAAATAATTCAAAACATTTTAGAGCGTTACAATTTTACAGCTATTTACAGCGACAGTTGTAACAAATTTGGCATTGAAACATCTAAAAACTATGTTGATGGTAATGATGCAATAGACTTTCTGTATTCTTCTGCCACAATAGGCAGTAAATCTCTAGGCTTTTTTACAGAACTTCCATTTTTTGAAGTTACAAGGCCAACTCGTGCAGAATGTCTTTTTATTACTCAGTCGCTGCCAAAATATATCAGCACACCTGTGATTATAATTAAAAATGCAGAAGATATTTCTACAAGGCTTACTCTTGCATTAAAAATTTCTGTTGAACATAAAGTGCCAGTAACAGTTGTTATTACTCATAATGCATCAAATAATTATACTGATTTTGAGCGTGCTAATAATGATTTAGGCAGAATTTCACCTTACATTAGTGCTTCAACATTTAAACAGTCTATTTCAAAAGAAGAATTAAAAGAAACTTATAATACAATTAATAATAATCTTATGCAGACTTTTTCTGCAAATACAGCAGATAATATTACACATATTTCTCTACAGCATAAAGGTTATTTTCCAGATTATTTTATTCCAGAAATCAAACCAGCAATTTTTAAAATGCTTAACAATAATATTGCTGCATATAAAAGTGAAAAAGATTTATTAGAAAAGTTTTTCTTTAATAATTATAATACAGAATTCTGCTTTAAAGAGCTGGAAGATAAAATATATCCACAAATTCACAATCTTTTATGCCCAGGATGTCCTTTTGTAAATATTTTTGCCCGAGGCATAGAGAAAGATACTATTATCTTCACTGATATTACCTGCAAAGGTGTTTTAGAAGCATATCCAGAGCTTAATTACCTTACAATTGATGGTTATATGGGTATTATATCAAGTGATGTTCGTTCTTCTACTCTTTTTATAGGTCGTGCATCTTCTTATAAATCACATTATAATAACTTTATAAGCAAAAGAGGACGAGTTATCCTGTTAAATGACAGCGGTGTTTCAAAAATTAATGGTTTTTCTACAATAAGACACCCTAAAAAGCTGACTAAAACAAAAAATACATTATATCCATACAGCTGTAATAATATTAAAAAATATTCAAGAGTAAGAGTTAAACTGAATAAATGCTCATGTATGAAAGACAATACTCCATGCAGTGTATTTGAAAAAACTTTATGCCCTGCTATATATACATCAGCTAATAGTATATTAATAGATAATACAATGTGCAACGGATGTTTAGCATGTAAAGTATTATGCAGTCAGGGAGCAGTTTCATGAATTACCGCATTTTTTTAAACGGATATAGAGTTTCTACTTATGATGACTGTATAAAACTGCTTATATATAGTGCAGAACAGTCTGATTATATTGTTGAAATAGAAGGCTTTGAAAAAACTACACCATTTTCACCTTCCAAAAATTATATTCTATTTAAAGGCAGCTCAAAAGAAATATACAGCGATATTATTATAGACTTTGATGATTTGCTTATTAATGCAAAATATGATAAGGCAATAACTATTGCACCAAGCACTCTTGAAACAGAGCCACTTCCTGATGCTGTTCATTATTGGAAGTCTATGGGTGCAGTATTTAAAATAATCAATGACTTATCACCTGCTTATGTAACTGGATATCTGCTTGAAAAAAATATGAAAAAAGAGCTGGAAGCATTTAATTCATCATTAAGCAGGCTTCCATTTGCTGTGCAGATAGCTGTAAATGAGCTTATGACGGATATAGAATAATGGATGGTAAAAAAGCATACAGCACATTTAATGGTGTTATGCTTGTGTTTCTTATCATTATTGCTCTTTCACTTGCTGCTGTTATATTTTTCACTAAATCATCAGTATTCAGCAAAGTAGATAAACATGGCTGTAATAACAGTTCAGGATATACTTTCAGCTATGCAAAAAATAAGTGCATAAAAGTATATGAAGAAGCACTGCAGTTGAATAGAACAGGCTCAAATAATCCTAATGATTTAAAAGCCTTTATAGTTTTTTCTGATGATAATAAATCTGCTGATATGTTTCTTCCAAGCAGAATATATGCACTTCTTAATGTAAATGACAACAATACTCAGTGGCATGATAATTCATCAGCTTATATTCTTTATAATCTTCCTGAAAAACTAAGCCTTACAAAAGATAATCAAGAAATTTATTATATAAATAGATAGTCTGTATTTTTGCATAATCCATTTTATAGTAATAAAATACCATTTATGTCTCTCTGAGGCGAGAGAAATGAGCCGAAGAGTCTGGCTTATAAATGTTACATATATTGATAATATTTTAATTTATTATGAAAAATAGAAATTTGTATATTTCAGATTCTTCGCATTCGCTCAGAATAGACAAGCTGTATATGATAAAAAAGAACAGGCAGGTAAAATTACCTGCCCGCCCTTTTGTCTTTATTACTTATTCACAATGGATAGTCAAAAGTTATTATTCAGCTGGAGAAGATGGAAATGGTTTTTGAATTTCATTTGCAAGTTGTTCCGTGCTGTCACTTGCTTTTGTCATTATAACAGTAGTTACAGCATCAACAGTTAAATCTACGCCCATAGCATTTACTTTTTTACCAACAAGTGTCATATCTATCCTTAATGACCCGTCATCTTGTTTTGTTATTTTATATGGACTTTCAGGAAACTCGCTAGAAGTCTCAGAAGGTTTATTATTTGCACTGTCATAATTCCAGCCTTTTACCCCTTTACCTTCATAATTTACAAAATCACTTGTAGGATAATATTCTGTATATTGGTATTTATCAGCTGGTGCAAATTGATCCATTATCTGTCCGCCTAACTGAACCCTTGAAGTAATGCCTAACTGCCCGCTTACATTATTCATTACTACAATACCATCTAAAAGTTCAGCTGTTCCTTTAGCAGTGTTACCATCACTACCTTCAGTTGGGCATTGGTTTTTCATACCATTATTGCTGTCAATTATGTCAGGATATAATTCTTTAGCTTTGGCACAATCGTTGGATACATATAATAAATCCGCCATATTTGCTATAGTAGATGCTGATGCATCATAGTCTCTCACATTTGTTACCTGTGTTCCGAAAAAAGTTACATTATAAGTGCCGAGTAAATCAGCAGGAAAAGCTACGCCATTGTCATCATTGGAATCAGAGCATCCCGCAATCATAAAAACATTTAAAAATACTAAAACAGTAAATAAAAACTTTTTCATTATTAAACCCCCGTAAAATTTCTGCCATTATAACGGGGGGGGATTTTGTCAAGCGTTATTTATCAACACTTAACATTTAAGTGATTTTTGTTAAATTAAGATAAAAATAATACTATTTTATGGGTATACACCGAATAATTTTAATATTTTAATGAAATGCTGAGTAAACCACCATTGACTGGTATTATTTGAGAATTAAGTGTATCATCTTCAAAAATTTCATTGATAAAATTCAATACTTCATGCCTGTTGGACTGGTATTTATACGGAGTTTCTGCTTCTTCACACATTACATAACCGTATATTAATATATCATCAAAAACAACACAGGCATTTTTATTAAGTCGCGGCTTTAAAAGCTGCCATATACCCGCATACTCTCTTTTTACTGTATCAATAAATGCAAAGTCATATTTTTCTTCAGTTGTTTTTAAAAACTGTTCTCCACGCATCTGGTAGTATGATACATTTTTATAATCTTTAAAATAATTTTGAAAAAAAAGCCCTCTTTCAAGATTGCTGTCAACTGCTGACAATGTTGTTTTAGGAAAACCTTTTAATACAGCCATACTGGATACACCAATACCACAACCTATATCTATACTTTTTACAGGCTGTTTTATGGAAACAATATTTGTAACAGCTTGGCAGGCATTTTCTTCCAGTGATGGCACGCCCATTCTTTTAGCAGCCTGCCTTAAAATTTCATAATCAGATTTAGAGACTAATTTATTTAAAAATTCTTCACAAATTGTTGGTGAAAAAGATACATTCATAAACTATTTCTGCTGTGTTCTTTTTTTATCATCACCAAAAACAGGCTGATATGTAAGCCTTTCTGCCATTTTTGATGCATATTCTGGGTTTGATTTACCAAGTTCGTTTAATATTTTACCAGCCACATTTGGTGTCATTCTGCTGAAAATTGCAACAGCAGTATCTATATCCATAGTAGTAATAATATTTGCTACAGATTTTGGTTTAGATGTAGAATAAACTTTTACAAGGTTATCAAGTTCTTTATTCTGCTGCTCTCCTAATGATTTAAGCTGAGCAGCAACTTCATCTCTTATCTTTTTAATATCATTTTCCCTCGCAAGCAAATCATGCTCCATAGCATTAAGCCTTGCTTCTTTAGCATTTAAATCTGCTTCACGGATATTTAAATTTTTCTCTTTTTCTCTTAATTCTTTTAATATTGCTGTTGTATCTATTACTTTACTATTCTGCTCCTCTGCATAAGCTGCACCAAAAGCAAATAAAAATATTAAGCATAACGCAGCTATTTTTTTCATAATTCTGCTCCTTATTATTCCTTATGTCCTCTTGTAATATTTATTTCGTCTATCTGCATCATTTCCTGTTTTTTTACATATTCTGCATAATCAAGCATATGCTTTGCTTTTAATTTTTCCATTACTTTTACATCATTTAATGATTTTTTTAATACTTCCTTTTGCTTTGCCACTTCTTTTGCTGCCATCTGCACTTTTGCTTCACATAATAATAAATCATTCTGCCTTAAAGCTATATATTTATTATACATTTCTACAAAATCAAATAAGCCTTTTGCTCTATCCTGCTCCATTTCGCTGTTTTTTGCCTTTATATCTTCCATAACAGCATTCATTTCTTCATAAGCCTGTTTTTCTTTTAACTGTAACTCAGAAAGTTTTATTTTTTCTCTTTCAAGAGCTTTTTCTCTTAACTCTAATACTTTTTCAAGTTTAAATTTTTTATTCATATTTTATTTTATGCTTTACCTGCTATGGATTTCATAATACCAAGTGTTTCTTCCATAGTAAACTTTTCATTTTTACCCTGCTTTAAAAAGTTGTTTACTGCATTATTTTTTGCAATCGCCTCATCAATTTTAGGATTTGAGCCTTTAGAGTATGCTCCAATATTAATTAAATCTTCTGCTTCTCTGTATGTAGCTATCAAGTCGCGAATTTTACCTGCCATAGCAATATGTTCAGGAGTTGTAACTTCCGTCATAAGACGAGAAGCACTAACCATAACATTAATTGCAGGGAAATGGTTTTTTGCTCCAAGACTTCTGTCTAACACAATGTGTCCGTCAATAATAGAACGGACTGTATCTGCAATAGGATCATTCATATCATCGCCCTCAGACAGGACAGTATAAAGCCCTGTAATAGAGCCTTCCCCCTCTGTTGTGCCTGCTCTTTCTAAAAGCTTAGGCAAAAGTCCAAAAACAGAAGGTGTGTAGCCTTTTGTGGTAGGCGGCTCGCCAACAGTTAAGCCTATTTCCCTTTGAGCCATTGCAAAGCGAGTTACACTATCCATCATAAGCATAACTTCTTTGCCTTCATCTCTAAAGTATTCTGCAATTGCTGTTGCTGTAAATGCACCAAGTCTTCTCACCAAGGCAGACTGGTCACTGGTCGCAACAACAACTACACTTCGTTTTAAGCCTTCTTCTCCTAAATCTCTTTCTATAAACTCTCTTACTTCTCTGCCCCGTTCACCAATTAATGCAATAACATTAACCTGTGCACTTGTATTTCTTGCAATCATACCTAAAAGTACACTTTTACCAACACCAGAACCTGCAAATATACCAACACGCTGTCCGCTGCCAGATGTTAAAAGTCCATCTATTGTTTTTATCCCTGTAGAGATTGGCGTTTTAATAACACGCCTTAAAAGCGGTGGCGGCGGTGCAGCACTAATTGGCACAGGGTGCACATCTACTAATATACCTTTACCGTCCATTGGGTTTCCAAAGCCGTCTAAAACTCTCCCTAAAAGGCTTTCTCCAACAAATACTTTGTTACCGTCGCTTACTTCACTTACAATACTGCCTGGTGCTATACCTTCATTTTCTCCATAAGGCATAAGCACTACCCTGTCATCACGAAAGCCTATAATTTCAGCATATATATCTGTGCCCATAACAGTTCTAATTGTGCAGCGGCTGCCTATACTTATTAATGGTCCGTCAGCTTCCACAACAAGACCTGCAATTTTAGTAACTCTGCCTGTAAGTGTTATTTTAGTTTTGGGTTTGACTGCTTTCAGCAGCTGTAAGTTGCGCATTTATCTCTTTTTCCAAATCATTAATCATAGTATCTACATTTAAAGCAATTTCACCAGATTTAGAATCAACAATTACTGCCCCTTTTGGTATAGAAACATCGCCAGATACTTTATAATCAGGAAGTCCTGCCTGAGTGGTTTCCACATCTTCTGGATTTACTTTAAAGTTTATATCTCTAAATTCATGAAGTCTTGATAAATTTTGTTTTATGATATTTAATGCAAAGCTGTCATTGATTTTTCTTTCCTCACCTATTAATGTTTTAACAAAACCAATAACTGTTGCAGGTACCTGCTCATCTAATGCATCAATACATGATTTTACTTCATCTAATTTTGCAAGTGCATCTTTATAAAAAACATCAAGTTTTGCAATATAATCAGCTTTTTCTGCTTCATAATGTTTTTCAAACTCAATTTTCGCCTGCTCATAGCCTTCCTGTCTGCCTTCTTCTTTTGATGCTGCAAGCTGTTCAGGCAGAGTAGTCTTTAATTTTTCAAGCTCAGTGTTTGCTGCATCCAGCTGTTTATCTCTTTCCATTAATGCTTTTTCAACAGTTAATTTTAAAGCTTCCATTTCTTCTGCATGGGCTTTATAGCCATCAATCTGCTCTTTATATGATGCAAGCTCAGTTTTTAATGCTTCCAGCTCACTTTCACTGATTAATGGGGACATTTCAGGGTTAGGAATAAACTCTTCATTTGAAATCAGACTACTTTCATAATGCTCTGACTGTGATCCTTGGTTATCAGTAACTGTCTGCATTACAGGAATATCTTCCAGTGGTAAATCATCTTCTACCCTGTCATTATTTCTGGAACGAACAACAGTTGGAGATTTTGGTTCATCATCTGAATTATCGGAAAACATTGGTGCTTCAACAAATCCCTGCCCTAACTTTCCAGCAGGTAAATCTACTTTTTCACCAACAATGCCATCCTCTGCCTTTGCAAGGCGGGAAGGTGGCCAGTAATCTTTATCAGTAACTTCATCTTCATATTCTTCTATTATTTCCGGCTCATCTTCTCCAGTATCACTAAACATATCCTGCACTGATAATTCTTCGTCATCAGCAAAAGAGCGTAAATTATAATCTTTTTCACCACGCTCAACTGTGGCAAACTCTCTCATTTTAAATACACCCTCTGACCTGTCCTCTTTGATAACTTTTGATGACATAAACGGCTCCTAATTAAATAACATAAAAAAATACATCCTTGTATTTTTTTATCCACGCTCTGACGAAGCAAGTTCGTCTATCGCTCTCGCACGCGTCGCCACTTCATGTGGCTCTTAAATAATATAAAAAATATTCATATTATACTTTTGTTCACACTCTAACAAAACAAGTTCGTCTATCGCTCTCGCACGCGTCGCCACTTCATGTGACTCTTAAGCAATATAAAAAATACTTATATTATATTTTTTTTCTATATTCTGACAAAACAAGTTCGTCTATCGCTCATCCTGTGCATCGCCACTTCATGTGACTCTTAAACAATATAAAAAATACTCATATTATATTTTTTTCTATGCTCTGACAAAACAAGTTCGTCTATCGCTCTCGCACGCGTCGCCACTTATGTGACTCTTAAACAATATAAAAAATACTCACATTATACTTTTGTCCACACTCTAACGAAACAAGTTCGTCTATCGCTCATCCTATGCGTCGCCACTTATGTGACTCTTAAACAATATAAAAAATACTTATATTATATTTTTTTCTATGCTCTGACAAAACAAGTTCGTCTATCGCTATTGCAAGCCTCGTTACTTCATGAACCTTATACCTGCTGATTAGTTGATTTTAAATGTATTTCATTATAATCCTTTATCATTTATTGGTTATAATAATAAAATAATAAAAATAAAAATCATACTTTTTATTTTTATTTCCTATGAAAATTTTTGCATATAAGGGGGATAGCATTAAGGGGATTGAAGATTATCCCCCTTAATCTGCTTATATAAACTGTTCTTCTTCACCGCCGCCGATACTAATAACACCTTCTTCATCAAGCTCCCTTACGATTGCAACAATCTCATGCTGAGCTTTTTCAACATCTTTCAATCGGACAGGTCCCATATAATCCATTTCTTCCTGCATGGTTTCCATAGCACGCTTAGACATATTTTCAAAGAATTTTTTCTTAGTATCTTCATCAGCCCCTTTAAGAGCAAATGTAAGCACTTTTTTATCAGCTTTTTTAAGTATTTCCTGAATCGCTGCTGTTCCAAGAACTTTAATATCATCAAAGACAAACATCATATCTCTAATTTTTGCAACTAACTCTGGAGAATCTTTTTCTAATCTGTCAAGAGTAGTTTTACTTGCAACCCTGTCCATACGGTTGAAAATTTCTGCAACAGACTTAACGCCGCCCACTTCAACATTATATGATGATAATGCTTCAAACCTTTCTTCTAACACTTTTGAAAGTGTTTTAACAACAGCTGGAGAAATATCCTGCAGGTTTGCAATTCTTACAGCAACTTCTGCTTTTAAATCTTCTGGCAGCTGTGCCATAGATTCTGCTGCATGTGATGGGTCTAAATGGGCAAGAATTAAGGCAATAGTCTGCGGGTGCTCGTTCATAATAAATTTTGCAAGCTGTTTAGGGTCTATCTTAGTTAAGAATTCAAAACCAGATGACTGCTCAAGCATTTTAGTAAGCCTGTCAATAATCTTCCTTGCCCGTTCTGGTCCTAATGATTTAACAAGGATAGATTTAGCATACTCTAAACCACCTTTAGAAATAAATTTTTTAGCAAGCATCATATTGTAGAATTCTTCTACAACTTCATCTATCTGCTCAGGTGGAACAACTCTTGTTAATGCAATTTCTTTTGATAAGTCAGACACTTCTTCATCATCTAAGAATGCCATAACCTTAGAAGATATTTCTTCCCCTAAAGCAACCATTAAAATAGCAGCTTTTTTCATACCCTGCGATGACTGAATGCCAGAAATGGCAGCCATCATAGCAGCTGCATCTTCTTTAGCCATTAGTTACTACCCCCTTGACCATTACTATTTTTAATCATAGCTTTTACTAAGTTTGCTATCATCTCAGGGTCCTCATTGGCCTGTTCCTCAATTTTCTTCAACATAACTTTAGATTTTACTGCTTCCACATCAATAGGGGTAGATTCTTCTAGTTCTGCCTCTATTTCACGCTCTAATTCTTCAACAGATTTAGGGAAACCGCTTTCATCGCCAACAGAAATATCAAGACCTGCCATTTGAGCATCAAGGGCAGATTCCCCAAGCATTTCTTCATCGATTTCGCGAGATTTATCAAGCCTTTTCAAAATTGGGCGTAAAATTAGCAGCCAAAACATAAAGATAATTACAACAGCACTTACATAAGATGCAATTTGTTTTATCATTTCCATACGCTTAGCACTCTCTTCTGCCATTAAATCTATTTCATCTTTTGTTGTATCAAAAGATATATTTGTTACTTCAATAACATCTGTCCTGCCTGCATCATAGCCAACTGCTGCGGCAACAGCAGCACGGAGTCTTGTCATTTCATCTTCTGTCCAAGGTTTACGCACAAGCTGCCTTGTGCCATCCACTGTTTCTATAGCCTGCCTATCGTCTACGACTACAGCAACCGTTAGCCTTTTTATTTCACCGCCAACTTTATTTTCCCTTGTAACAGTTTTATCTATTTCATAGTTAGTAGTTTCATCTGTTTTACTGTATTCACTGACAATACCATCAACTAAAATATCAGGCTCAGCCAGATTTGATTCAACCCCAGGAATACCCTGCGGACCTTTACCAGTCTGTCTTGAATTAATTTCCAGTGTTCTTTGTGACCGAGTAACTGGTGTATCGCCAAATTTCTCACTTATAACTTCTCTTTGAGAAAAATCCATTGCTACACTTACACGGACTATAAATGGATTATCTGCACCAAGCATTGGAAGAAGTGCATTTCTAAGCCTTTCTTCCATATATTTTTCCTGGTCTCTTTCATAAGCAATCTGGTTTTGAGTAAGTCTGTATGGCTCATTTGCTTCTGTCATAAAAGCACTAAGCAGGTTACCTGCAGTATCAACTACCTGAATATTTTTAGGCTCAAGACCTTTTACTGAAGCAGCTACTAAATGGCTGATAGAGCGGACTTCATCTTCACTTAATGTCTGACCCTGAATTAATTTTAAAGCGACAGAGGCTTTTGCCTGCTGTTCTTCTGAAACAAAAAGCCTTTCTTTAGGAATACTTAAATGAACTTTTGCTTCTAAAACTTTATCCATTGTTGCAATAGTATTACTTAATTCGCCTTGTAATGCTCTTTGATAGTCTACATTCTGCATAAACTCAGTTTTACCAAAACTTGATTTATCAAAAAGCTCAAATCCTGCAGCAGGTGGTGTTTTTGGAAGACCCTGCTCTGCAAGCATCATTCTGGCATTATATACATTTTCTTGTGGAACTTCTATAGATGTACCGTTTACTCTAAAAGGAACAGCCTGCTGGCGTAACTGGTTACTGACTGCCTGAACATCATCCTGAGTCATATCAGTGTAAAGTGGTTTATAAGCTGGCTTATTAGCCCAGATAAGCAGAACAGTAACAGCAGCAGCAACTGCAACAGATGCAGCACCAATTGCCACTTTTTGCAGAGTTGTAAGCTTTGCCCAGATATCTAAAAATTGTGTGGATAAATTACGCACCGCCATATATGGTCGCTCCTATACTATATATAAAGTTACACTATGTACAAATATAGTGATATATACTGCAATATATAAAATTTCTTTAATAGTTACAAGTATTTTTTTACAATTTAACCATATACTGCCATATTAACTGTAAAAATTTCCACATTATTTTATATCATTAAGATAAATGTATAATTTTATATAATATAAACACTATTTCGTATAATTATCTATCTGCTCACTCATAAATTTTAATTCATTTACTGCATCATCTGCATAAAACACAGTAAAAAACAATGAACACAGTAAAACAATAAACACAACCACTGCAAATCTTTTAAGATTTGAAGGCAGTGACTGCCATAATAATTTTAATGAAGATAAATTTTCTTCTTTAGAATCAGCCTCTTTATCCAAAATTTCGCTCCATATATTACAAATATATTATTAATTTTATATAAAGATAGTAATGACACAGCGATATTGCTAAATAGCAGCGTATTACAAGAGGGATAAGAAAATCAAGTGCAGTAAAAGAAAAATATACTACACTTGAGTTTTGATAACTTCTTGATAAGCAGATAATAATTTGTTGCGGACTTCCATCATCATTTTAAGAGATGTATCAGCCTTCTGCATAGCTATCATTGTGTCATGCACATCAGTATTTTCACCATTTAGTGCCTGCTGAATAGCTGCTGTTGCATTATGCTGAGCAGAATCCACACTATTAAGTGCTGTTTTTAAAATATCAGAGAAGCTGTCCCCTTCCACAACAGAAGGCTGCTGTGTAGAGCTGTAGTTGGTTTCAAGACTGTTTGGAAGTAAAATATCCAGTTTATTAATATCAGCCATTTTCTGCTCCTATCTTTATATATATAATATACATTCTTTTTAGTTACTTATCAATATAAATTGATATTAGGAAAATTTTGCCGCATGTAATATGGCACTAATTTCCCTTATTCAATATCAGGAAAAAATTTCCTAATCTTATTGTCGTCCAATTTCCAGTGCAGCATTAGATAATTGTTTAGCTGACTGCAAAATAGTTAAGTTTGATTCATAGGCTCTTGCTGCTTCCAAAAGGTTAACCATTTCTTCCACAGGGCTTATATTAGGCATTGCTACATAACCTTCTTCGTTTGCATCAGGGTGAGTTGGGTCATACTGCAGACGAGGTGGTTTCGTATCTTCATATATTTTATCAACCTGAACACCACCTTTATGTTCACCAGTTAGTACTTGTTTAAATATAACATTTTTCTTCCTGTATGGACCGCCATCTTCTGTGCGTGTAGTATTAGCATTTGCCATATTTGAAGATAAAACACTCATTCTTATTCTTTGTGCGGAAAGCCCTGTAGCTGCCACATCTAATACATCAAAATAACTCATTTTCTATCTCCTAACTTCTTACTGAGCCTGTGTTTTAGTTAAGTCTACAAGACCAGTTACTTTTTTGCCTGCAATTTGAGAAAGCAGTTTATATCTTAATTCTGCTTCTGCCTGCTGGCTCATTTCATAATCCATATTAACATCATTTCCATCATTTCTTATAGATGGATTATTTTGAAAACGAACTAATGTCCTAGGATCTAGTTCTTCATCGCCTGTTGGCATATGCATTGGGTTAGTGCGTTTAAGTGATACAGGATTATTTGAATTAGAATAATATTCTTCCATAACTTCGCTGAAAACAAGTTTAACAGCTTTATATTTTGGAGTATCCTGATTTGCAATGTTTCTTGATATACCGTTATTTTTTACTGATAAAGTATCAAGAGCAAAGTTTAAATCATTTACTTTAGTTTTATCAAAAATCCCTACCATTTCACACCTCTTACTTTTTAATAAGCAATACAAATGCCACTTTTAAATTCACTTTTCATTCACTTGCTTATTTATTAGCAAGAGGAGTGCCAAAATATAAAAATTATTTTGCTTTCTTTTTCCTTGTCATTGTAAATGATTTTTCATAGAAAACTAAAAGAGGGATAGTAACACCTACTGCTAATGCAGTAATAATGGATAATGTAGTAATACCATTATCAAAAATACTGATAATGATTTCCTGTTTATCAGCAATAGCTGCTGCCTGACTATACTTAACTATTGATAAAATAGTTTCATAAGCATAAAGCCCTGGAATCATAGGTAAAAGTGCTGGAAATGAAACAACTTCCATAGAACACCTTAGTTTATTAGCCATATAAAGCCCTAAAAAGCCTATTATTACAGCAGCAATTAATGTAGCAGTAGAGATGCCTATACCATACTGCACTATTAAAAAATATCTGCAGCCCCTGCCTGTTGCTGCTAAAATTGCAGTAAATATTATAAGCCTTTTAGGCGGGTCACTGATTAATGCAAAACCAACTGCAGCAATAGCTGCAAAAAGTGCTTCATTTAAAGAATATAATATTGTATGTATCATAAAAACAACCAGCTTGTTAAAGATAATGTTGCATAAAGCCCTATTGCTATACAAATAACAAGTATCATAGAACTTACTGCCCTTGCTATGCCTGTCATAACATGGCCGTCAAGTATATCTGTAACTGAGTTTATTATGTGAACGCCGGGTATTAAAAATAATACACTCGTAGATACTGCCACATCTAATGTATTTGTAGTAATAAGAAATGAGCCTATTAAATATGCAGTAAATGATGCTGTAAAAGAAACAGCAATTATCATTGCTCTGACATCAAACTTTAATTTAAGAAGTAAAAGCCTTAATGAAAAAGCAACAAGTGTAGAAAGAAAAACAATCAGCATAGCATAATAATCGCCGCCAAAAAGCTCGCAGAATGCTGCAATAGCACATGATGCAAAAAATAATACTATAAAATTAGATGAGTGCGCCTTTGATACTATTTCATAATATTTTTCTTTTACTTCTTCTAAAGACATATCTGAATCAAAGGACTGCCAGCTTAATGCACTTAAATCATTAACTATACTTAAACTTAAATGGGGCGGCATCTGCTGCTTAACAGATGTGCGTCTTTTAGAAGAATCTAAAGGGTCTTTAATAGTCATTGTAATATTTCTTTGAAAAATTGCAATAGCTGCATCATAGCCAAAGGATTTACATATCCTTGTTACATTGCGGACAGTTCTTTCTGTATTTGCTCCTGAACGCATAAGCATTGCAGCATAATCAAGTAAAAAATTACTCAACTCTTGAATATCTGCGGTTTTCATACTACCTCACAATACTTTACTATACTTTTAAATAGAAAACTTATATAATACTGATAAAAGCTGTTGTCAATCATAAATAATCATTAAAATATAAAAACATCTTGATAGTAAAATTTATTATGCCTATACATTAATCGTCATACTGATAAAACAAATATGAATGTTTTTATTATGAAAAAAGTTTTAGTATTAGTTGCTCTTCTTGGTCTTTTAGCAGGCTGCAGCAGTGCAGGTTTAGTTGGTGGTATTTACACTAATGTTATAACCCCAGTTAATGCTACAAGCAACGAAATAGGTGCAAAAACTGGTACTGCTAAATGCTTAAGTGTTTTAGGTATTGCAGCTACTGGCGACTGCTCTACTGATGCAGCTGCTAAAAATGGTAACATTACTGAAATCAAAACAGTTGATAAAAAAACATTTTCTATTTTAGGTCTTTTCAACGAACAAACTACAATTGTAACTGGAAACTAATCTTATAAATGTCTGGATATAATTATTCAGCTATTTTTTTATTTTCATATTTTCTTTATTTCTTTTATCATCTATGTTATTGTATATAAAGAGGTGAATTATGCGAATACTTTTTATGCTTACAGGTATTCCCGGTTCTGGAAAAAGTTATGATATTAAAAAACTGCAGTTAGAGCATTTAACTATTTCTACAGATACTCTGCGTATTATGAATGGCACATTACTTCCTTATATAGATAAAAGCAGTAATATTGAAAACTTTTATGATAATATTATTTTTGAGCAGCTTATGCAGATGCTTGAAAATAGAATGATATATGGCCAGACAACTATTTTAGATACTACTGGACTTTATAATATAAACAATATATTAGATATGGCAAAAGCATACAGATACAGAGTAGTTTATGTTGTATATGATAAATACAGCATTGATGAATGTTATAATAATATTCGTTCAAGGAAATATAATAACAGCATATCTTATAATGTATTAATAAAATATCAGGCACGGCTTATTGAATTTAAGAAAAAACATAAAGATTATGAAACAGACTTATATTCTGCTGTTGCCAAATGGGATACATTTTATCTACAGCAGGATACTTTCAGCCAGTATGAAGATATAACTGTTATACCAGATTTACATGGAAGCTATACCGTATTTTCTAAATTTTTAGAAGATAATGATATGCTGCAGAATACTGAAAAAGCATACATATTTTTAGGGGACTATATTGACAGAGGTGAAGATAATGTATCTATGATAGAATCATTAATATGGCTTGCTTCTTTAGAAAATGTATATCTTATAATGGGTAATCATGATTTAAGACTTTTTAACTGGGCTTTTGATAAGACATACGGTGGTAATAATTTTAAGAAAACTATTGAAGAAATAGAAAAAAAGAAAAGTGAAAAAGAAATTGAAAATATAAAAAAATCTCTTAGAAAAATATCTAATAAAATTAAAGACTATATTTATTTTGAATTTAACGGACAGAAATATTTTTTAAGCCATTCTGGTATTGAATATATGGATAATCATTTTCCTGCATGCTTTTTAAATGGTAAAAAAACTTATGGCTATAAAGAAGATAGTGATACTTATGAAAGCTATATACAAGTTGCTGGTATTTGGCAGGCAAACCATCCTGATATAATACAGATTTTTGGGCATAGAAACTGTTTTCCTGACAGATTAGAAAATGGTATAAAAATCAATAATAATGCTTACTGCCTTGAATGTAATATAGAATATGGTGACCCTCTTGTTACTTTTTCTTTAAAAAATAAAGATGTAAAGCTTTATGATAACCCTGCAAAGAAAAGCAAAAAAATTGAAAACAATTTAAAAGATGTAATACAGGAAAAAGAGTTTGTAGAGCATAATATCAAATCTATAAACTTTACTAAAAATGTTTTCCACAAAAGGATATGGAATGATGTTACAATTAAAGCCCGTGGATTATACAAATATATAGACAGTAATGAAATCGCAGGCAGAGGATATATAAAGTTTTTTAATATTAATGAAAAAGAAGATACCAAAATAGAAAACTGGGCAAAAGATAT
>CAJUJZ010000005.1 GCA_910586745.1 uncultured Mucispirillum sp.
TACACTTATCTCTATTCCTGGTATTCTTATAACAGGGCTTTCTTCAGCCATAAACTCTTTTATTCCTGCAGTAGTATCATGGTCAGTTAAAGCAAGATGAGTAATATTTAAATTTTCAGCCATTTTTACAAGCTCTTTTGGGCTGTATGAACCATCAGATGCTAAAGAATGGCAGTGTAAATCTATCATATAGTTATCCTTTTATTTCTGTAATTTACTAATATATATAATATATAATATATAATATTTACAAAATAATATAACAAGTATTTTTTATCAATATCACAAGAAATCTTTTATATTTTTTACAATCTTTACTCAGTATTTACATTTATTATTTGAAATATTTATGAAATAATAAAATAAATACACAACGGGAGTAAAAGTATGGGAAAAAGTCAAGGAAAAGAAAAACTTAGTATTACCCGCAGAACTTTGCTTAAAGGCAGTGCAGCTTTTATGCTTACTGCCTGCACATCTAAAAAAGCAGTTGAAGAAGCAGCGGTAGAAGAAAAAACAGTGGATAATATTACTGAAAACCAGCCACTTATTAAAAACCCTGAAGCAGTATTTGATACTTCATTAAAAGTGGTTAATACTCACCACAGAATCCACTGCCACGGCTCATGTATGTTAAAAGCATATGTGAAAAACGGCAGACTTATAAACCTTACATCTATGGGAGATATTCCTAGAGAAAATTCAAAAGAAAAAGATGAAGATTTATTTATTCATCAACGCAGAGCCTGCCCTAGAGGTCTTTCTGAAAAGAAACGCTTATATGCTCCAAATAGAATAAAATATCCTATGAAACAGACGAAAGAAAGAGGCGATGTAACAGGTTTTGTACGCATAAGCTGGGAAGAAGCTGCTAAAACAGTAGCATCTTATTTAAAAGAAATGCAGGCAAGAGCAAAAGAGCTTGGATATCTGCCAGTTTTTGCAACAGGAAATTCTCCTGCAAAATATTTAGGTACAACTCTTGATATATACGGCCACCACTCTGCTGGTAACCAAATGGATGCAATGTATGCAACTCTTGGACCAAAAGTTCAAGGTAACCCTGCAATAGATGTTTTAAACTCTAAATTAATAATTATATGGTCTACAGATACCAGAACTACACAGCCACATTTAACATTCTTTTTAACTAAAGCAAAAGAAGCTGGTATTCCTATTGTTTTAGTAGACAGCAGATTTACAGATACAGCAGCAACATACAGCACAGGTATAGGCAAAGTTCCAGGCTTTATTGCTATAAGACCAGGAACAGACAGTGCCATGCTTGCTGCTATGGCTTACATTCTTTATAAGAAAAAACTTTATAATGAAAAATTTTTAAAAGAATATACTTTTGGATTTTTTCCAAATGATACTGTAACAAGCAATTCTAATATAGAAAACCCTGTTACAAAACAATCTTATAAAGGTCAGACATTTACAGTGCCAGCAGGCGAATCTTTTGTAGAATATCTTGAAAGCCTTGAAAAAGAACATAAAGATTATAAAGGTGTACTCAACTGGGCTGCATCATTAACAGGTACAACTGCAGAAAATATTGAAAACCTTGCATTAGAATATGGAAAAGCTCCTGCAGCTTCATTTTTCTGCGGCTGGACTACAGGCGGTGCACAAAGAACAAATAATGGATTATATTATTCATGGTTTTTAATAGCACTTGCTGCTATAACTGGCAATATTGCAAGACGAGGCGGCGGTTTTGGTATGATTGCACCAAGTGATGGTTATAAAATTAAAATAGGCTCTAACCCGCCATTAACTGATGCTAAAAAATACGGCTCTATTAAATTTTCTATTTTTTCACTGCCAGAAGTTATTTTAACAGGCAGAGACGCAAGAACTGCAGAGCAGTTAAGAGATGATGTGAAATTATTAAATAATATTGATTTAGGTGATGACCCAAGGCTTCATATAGAAATGGTTATTAAAGGTGAAGGTTCTGGCGATTTCTTTACTCAAAAAGCAAATATTAATAGAAAAATAGAAGCATTTAAAAAAGTAAAATATGTTGTATGTTATGAACAGCAAATGAGCACAACAGCAAAATATTCTGATATTGTTCTTCCTGCAGCTATGAATTTAGAGCAGTCATTCTTTACTTATGGGCAAATGAACTGTGAACTTGATGTGGCAAATAAAGTGTCAGACCCACTTTATGAATGTAAACTTGATAGAGAAATAACTAGACTTATCTGTAAAGAACTTGGTATTGAGCTTAAAAATTATACAGATGAAGAAATAATGAGAGCTCAGTGGAAAAAAGCAGAGTTTCCAAAAGGGTATGCAGATATAAACCCAAAAAGAACTATGCCTGATTATGATACAATGGTGCAAATGGGCGAATACCAGCTGCCAACTCCACTTGATAAAACTTATATTGATACAATGAAATATAAACCAGGGGAATTCCCAACTGATACTGGCAGAATTAACTTTTATTCTCCATATATGGCTATGAGAAAAAGAGCACAGAATCCAGTTTACGGTCCTAGATATATTCCTTTAAAAGAAGGGTATGAAACAATACAAAAAAAAGAAAAAAGCCGTAAAGGTGTTGCTTATGGTTTACAATTTATAACTCCGCATGTTATCCACAGAGCACATTCTACTTTTGATACTGTTCCTTTACTGCAAGATACATACGATAACTGTGTTGAAATATCTGATATAGATGCTAAAACAAGGGGTATAAAAACAGGAGATATTGTGTATGTTTATAATGATTATGGATGTATAAAACTTCCTGCACTTGTAAGCTCACGCCCTATGCCTGGTGTTATAGTTATTAATGAAGGTAGAATATATAACCCAAGCAGCAAAGAAACATATACAGCTTATTTTGATGTTACTGGCAAAGGTGAATATAAAGAAGTAGTTACACCTGTTGATTTAGGTGCATGTGTATCTACTCTTACTGTTGATATGGAATCTGGTGCAGGCGACCCAGTTACTCATCAGTTTACAAATAAATCCGGCGGATTTGCTGCCAGTGGTAACTTATGTGAAATAAGCGTTAAAAAACCAAATTAGGAGAATATTATGAAACAATGGGGTTTTTATTTTGATGAAACTAGATGTGTAGGATGCAAAGCCTGCATGATTGCCTGCAAAGAAAATAATGAAGAATTAAGAGGCGATATTCATATTCACCAGTATGATATTAATACAGACTATACAAAAGATAATAAAGTAAACCTTCCATCTATGGAAGAATGCAGCAAATATTACATGAAAGAAAACTGGAGAAGAGTGTCACAAACAATAGAAGGCACTTTCCCAGCATTAAAAATGACAAATCTTTCTATATCCTGCAACCACTGTACAAACCCTGCATGTATTCCTGCCTGTCCTGTTGAAGCTATCAGTAAAGACAGTGAATATGGTATTGTGCAGTCTGATAGAAGTATATGTATATCCTGCGGCAGCTGCGAAGCAGAATGCCCTTGGGGTGCACCACAGTATTATGATAAAAACTATGCAGATTATGCAGAAGAAGACCCAGCAAGGCCGCGTATGACAAAATGCAACTTATGTATAGGCAGAATAAAAGAAGGATTAAAACCAGCATGTGTTGCTGTATGTCCTGCTAGAGCATTAGATGCAGGTCCTATTGAAGAACTGAAAGTTAAATATAAAGATGCGGTTACTTCTACAGCTAATTTTAATAATGTAGAAAAAATCAATCTTCATAAACCAAATCTTTTATTAAAAGCTAAATACGCAGCAAAATAATGGAAAAAGAATTATATATAAGACGGCATAAAGACTATGCCGTCTTTTCAAAAATATTTGCAGGTCCTGTTGATGATAATACAAAACAAATTATAATAAATCTGTTTAACAGTCTTATTATGTTTGCAAAAGAGATACAAGATGACAGTTTAAAAAACAGCCTTGAATTTGTTATAAACTTTTTACAAAAAAATAATGAAGAAGAATTAAATAGAATATATACATCTTTATTTGTATCTGGTGGATATGGAAAAATAATATGCCCTGTTGAATCTATTTATCTTGAAAATACAGGACTTGTTATGGGAGAAAAAAGAGATACTGTTCTTGAAATATACGCTAAAAATAAACTAAGCCTTGCTGAAACATTTAAAGAGCAGGAAGACCATATTGCAGCAGAATTTTCTTATATTTCTATGAAAAATAAAGATATATTAACAGATGATTATAGTAATCAAATACTTGATGATAATATTAATGAGCAGTATGATTTTATAAAAGAACATATACTGCCACTTATCCATTATTTAATTTTAGATTTAAAAAAATATGATAACAGTAAATTTTATTATGAAACTGCTTATATTATAAAAAAATACATAGAGTATGATTTTATTAAAAGTTATGAATAATATTCATACTGATTTTAATTTTTTTACAATTACGCCAGTTATAAGTGGTTTTTCAAGCATACTTTGAAAGTATGCTTTTGTTTCATATTTTAAATCAGATGGTCTTAAAAAGATAACATCATCTTTTGTAAGGCAGTATCTTATTGTGCAGTAAATAATAAAAACTAAAAAATTATATACTTTTATACTTATTATTCTGTTTAGAGTATATACAAAAAAGGGGCAGTTTTTATTTCTGCCCCATTATAAAGATTAGTTATTTTTTAATTTTATTTTTCTGTGATATTCCTGCAGAGAATATACTTCAAATCTGCCAAAATCTGCCTTCTCTTTTAAACCGTCACAAGCAGCTGCAATGCCTGAAAAAGTAGATGTCATAGGCACACCTTTTAATAATGCAATAGAGCGTGTTTTGATTTCATCTGTAATTGCATCTTCCCCGTCTTCCCTAGTCATAATAATCCACTGGATTTTATCTTCATTTAAAAGGTCTACAAGGTTTGGACGCCCTTTTGATATTTTAAATATTGCATTAGACTTAATATTATTATCATAAAGCATTGTAGAAGTGCCTTCTGTTGCATAAATATTAAATCCAAGCTCTGCTAAATCTTTTAAATATGGCACAGCTCTTTCTTTATCTCTGTTATTAAGAGATACAAAAATATTTCCGTTTTCTGGAAGTTTACCGCCTGCAGCTATTTGAGATTTAAGATATGCAAGCCCTTTGCTTGTATCCATACCCATAACTTCGCCAGTAGAGTGCATTTCAGGGCTTAAAAAGATATCTGCCCCTATAAATTTAGAAAATGGAAATACAGCTTCTTTAACTGTTGTATATGGTGGAATAATTTCTTCAGTAAAGCCAATTTGTGATAATGTTTCACCAAGCATACATCTAACAGCATATTTAACTAACGGTGCACCTATAGATTTACTTACAAATGGTGCTGTTCTTGATGCTCTAGGGTTTGCTTCTATAATATATACCTGATTATTATGCACAGCATACTGTATATTCATAAGGCCGCATACATTTAATTCTTTTGCTAATGCGAATGTATGGTTTCTTATAGTATCAAGTATTTCTTTACTCAATGTCATTGTAGGAATAACTGCTGCAGAGTCCCCTGAGTGGATACCAGCTGGCTCTACGTGCTCCATAATACCGCCTATAACAGTAGTTTTTCCGTCAGATATACAGTCCACATCAACTTCCACTGCATCATTTAAAAACTTATCTATTAAGATAGGGTTATCATTAGAAAGCTGAACTGCATATTTTATATATTTTTCAAGTGTTTCACGAGTATAAGCTATAACCATACCTCTGCCGCCTAAAACAAATGACGGACGGACAAGAACTGGATAACCTATTCTTTCAGCAATATCTAATGCTTCCTGCTCTTTATAAGCAATACCATTTTCTGGCTGTTTTATATTAAGCTTATTAATAAGTTTTTGAAATCTGTCCCTGTCTTCTGCAAATTCTATGCTGTCTGGGTTAGTTCCAATAATATTTACCCCACAGTTTTCAAGCTCTCTTGCAAGATTTAAAGGTGTCTGACCACCAAACTGCACTATAACACCAGCACATTTTTCTCTTTCATAAATATGCAGAACATCTTCAATAGTTAAAGGCTCAAAATAAAGTTTATCACTAATATCATAATCTGTTGAAACTGTTTCTGGGTTAGAGTTTACCATAATACATTCATAGCCTGCAGCTTTTAAGGCAAAAGAAGCATGAACACAACAGTAGTCAAACTCTATACCCTGACCAATCCTGTTTGGACCACCGCCTAATACCATAATAGATTTGTTATTATTTTCAAGGCGTGCAGGCTCAGAATATTCACTGTAAGATGAATAATAATATGGAGTTTTTGCATAAAATTCACCAGCACATGTATCAACTGCTGCATAACCTGGTGCAATATTTACTTCTTTTCTTTTATCTCTAACATCTTTTTCTGTAACCTGCAATAAAAATGCAATTTGTTTATCAGAAAATCCAAACTCTTTAGCCTGAATAAAAAGTTCTTTATCTTTTGATAAATTATCAAGACTGCCAGCTGATTTTATTTCATCTTCAAAAGCTGTTATTTCCTGTAAATGCCTTAAAAAATATTTATCTATTTTAGAATATTCATATACAGTATCAATAGAATAACCTTTTTTAAATGCTGCCCTTACTGCAAATACTCTGTCTGCTTTAGGCACCTGCAGTGCAATATTTAATTCTTCATCTGTCATATTTTCATAAACATCATCTTTGCCATCTGCACCAAAACCACTTCTGCCTATTTCAAGTGAACGAAGTGCTTTTTGGAATGACTGTTTAAAAGTTTTCCCAATAGCCATTGCCTCCCCAACTGATTTCATTTGAGTGCCAAGAGTGGAATCTGCATTTTGAAATTTTTCAAAGGTGAATCGTGGGATTTTTGTAACTATATAGTCAAGAGCAGGCTCAAAACAAGCTGGTGTTTCACCTGTTATATCATTAATTAATTCATCAAGAGTATATCCAACAGCCAGTAATGCTGCAATTTTTGCAATAGGAAAACCTGTTGCTTTTGAAGCAAGTGCAGAAGAGCGTGATACCCTAGGGTTCATTTCAATAATAATTCTTCTGCCATCTTCTGGGTTAACTGCCCATTGAACATTTGCTCCGCCAGTTTCCACACCTATTGCCTGCATAACTCGCAAACTGTCATCACGCATTGCCTGATATTCTCTATCAGTTAATGTTTGGATAGGTGCAACAGTAATAGAGTCTCCAGTATGCACTCCCATTGGGTCAAAGTTTTCAATAGAGCATACAATTACTGCATTATTCTTTTTATCTCTCATAACTTCCATTTCGTATTCTTTCCAGCCGAGAAGTGATTCTTCAATTAAAACTTCACTATTACGGCTTTCAAAAAGACCGCGGGTTACTATTTGCTGAAATTCTTCCTTATTATGAGCAATACCGCCGCCTGTACCGCCAAGAGTAAAGCCTGGACGGATAATTAAAGGCCATGTACCAATAGCTTCCGCAACTGCTACAGCTTCCTGCATAGTATGTGCTGAGCCTGAGCGTGGTAAATCAAGACCTATTTCTTTCATAGTCTTTTTAAAAAGCTGCCTGTCCTCTGCTTTATTAATACTTCTAACAGAAGCACCAATCATTTCTACGCCGTATCTTTTTAATACACCTTTATCATAAAGTTCTACAGTTAAATTTAATGCAGTCTGTCCTCCAAGAGTAGGAAGAATAACATCAGGTCTTTCTCTCCTGATTATTTCATGTAAAATATCTGCTGATAATGGCTCAATATATGTTCTATCTGCAAATTCTGGGTCTGTCATAATTGTAGCAGGGTTTGAGTTTACAAGCACTATTTCATAGCCTTCATTTTTTAAAGCTTTACATGCCTGCACACCAGAATAGTCAAACTCACAGCCCTGGCCTATTACAATAGGACCTGCACCTATAATCATTACTTTTTTAATATCATTTCTTTTAGGCATCTTAACGCTCCATCATTTTTCTAAAAGTTTCAAAAAGATAAAGTGAATCGTTTGGCCCAGGTGCAGCTTCTGGGTGATACTGTACACTGAAAAATGGTTCAGTTTTATGTCTGATACCTTCTAATGTATTATCATTCATATTGATATGAGTTATTTCTAAACTTGATGGTATATTTTTTATATCAAGAGCAAAGTTATGATTTTGTGATGTAATCTCTACCTGATTAGTTATTAAATTTTTTACAGGATGATTAAGACCATGGTGACCAAATTTTAATCTATAGCATGAACAGCCAGCAGAAATTCCCATAATTTGATGACCTAAACATATACCCATTAAAGGTACTTTACCTGTAAAATATTTTGCAGCTTCTATTGCATAATGCAGAGATGATGGGTCAGCTGGTCCGTTTGATAAAAACACACCATGCGGTTTCATTTCCATTACTTTTGCAGAATCATATCCGGCAGGAACAACTGTAATCTGCATGTCATGAGCTGCAAGACTTCTTAATATATTATATTTTATACCAAAATCATAAGCCACAACTTTATATGTGCCTTCTTCATTCCATTTAAAAACTTCACCAGCTGTAACACGAGATGCATAGTCCTGATTATCAAGCCCTTCCCATGCTTTTGCTTTGGCTACAGCTTCTTCTGTAGTAATATTTTCATCACTGCAGTGTAAAAAACCTTTTAAAGAACCCTGCTCTCTAAGCATTAAAGTAAGCTTTCTTACATCTATTCCTGCAATAGCTGGAATATAATGTGTTTTTAACATATCCTGCAGGCTGATTTGAGAAGAAAAGTTAGATGGCTCATTGATATTACAAACTATAAGCCCGTTTAAAAAAAGGCTGCGTGATTCTAAAAAGTTTAAATCAATACCATAGTTACCTATTTCTGGAGCTGTAAGCGAAACGAATTGACCTGCATAAGATGGGTCACTAATAATACCTTCATATCCACTCATTCCTGTATTAAATACTGTTTCTCCAAGCTTATCAACAGATGCACCAAAAGAATAGCCCTTAAATACTTCTCCATTTTCAAGAGCAAGAAAAGCTTTTTTTATGCGTTTCTCTGTCCAGTTAAAACTCATATAATCTTACCCCATATTTATTGATTTTGTAGTTTTATCTAAAAGTAGACAAAACTTCAGTATATTATAGATAAGCCTATCTATTGTCAAGAAATAATTTTTATTATTTTTTAAATAGAATGAACTCTCTGTAATACAATAGCCATTCCACAACCAGTGCCATCATTTTTTGTCACTGAACATTTTTATCTTGCAAATGGTTCAAAAAGTTTATCTAAAAATGTTTTTGCCATATCTATTCCATTATATTTTATTACAAAATTGTAATAAAAATATTTGGTATCCTGTATTTGATTAATAATTAAAGATATAATGTCATTTTCATTGGTATATTTAAATAAATTTGATAAAAATTATTTAAAATATGGCAAAGCTTGTGATAATCACTTTTTTATATGAAAATAAAAAAATCCTTATTCCTTACTATTTAAGAAATAAGGATTATTACTACTTATTTATATATCATATTAATTATTTAATAAACAGCATTTCTCTGTATTTTGGAAGCGGCCATAAAGTATCTGATACAATTTTTTCTAATCTATCCACTACATCTCTTAATTCTGACATAGCTTCAAGTATCTCTTCATGCAGTCCTGTAACAGCTTTCTCCATTTTTTCAGTTTTTTCTGTTAAGTCTTCAAGACCTTTACCTAAAAGCTCTACATTTCTTTTTAACGCATCAACACCAACAGTAATGCCAGCATCTGTTGCAGATTTAACTGCAGAAAGCTCTGTTTTAAATTCTTCAATAACAGCAGGTAAAATATTATTACGCACAACATTTAAAGCAATTTCACCTTCTATGCGTATTTTACGATGATATTCTTCTAAAAATACTTCAAACCTTGATTGAAGTTCTTTTTTAGAATAAACACCATATTTACCAAAAAGATTAATATTTTTATCATTTACTAAGCTGCGAAGTGCATCCATTGTAGTCACAGCATTTGGAAGTCCTCTGCGTGCCGCTTCTTCTTTCCATTCATCAGTATAGCCATCGCCATTAAAAATAACTCTTTTATGTGTTTTAATAATATCTTTTAATACTTTTTGAAGTTCGTTATTAAAAGCTTCTTCATTTCCAATATGATTGTTCAGTTTTTCTGCAATATAGTCAAAAGAATCTGCAACAATAGTATTTAATACTGTCATTGGACCAGAACATGACTGGCTTGAGCCTGGTGCTCTGAATTCAAATTTATTACCAGTAAATGCAAATGGACTTGTTCTGTTTCTATCAGTTGCATCTTTTGGTAAATTTGGCAGAGTATCTACCCCTATCTGCATAACACCTGCTTTATGTTTAGAGTTATTTTCTCCTTTTTCTATATTTTCTATAACTTCGTTAAGCTGGTCGCCAAGATATATAGAAATAATTGCTGGAGGTGCTTCATTTGCACCAAGTCTGTGGTCATTTCCTGCATGAGCTACTGTTGCTCTAAGCATATCAGCATGAGTATCAACAGCTCTGATTATACCACATAATACAGTTAAAAATACTGCATTCTGCTGTGGATTATTACCAGGGTTTAAAAGGTTTATATTTCCATAGTTAATAGACCAGTTATTATGTTTACCACTGCCATTTACGCCTGCAAATGGTTTTTCATGTAAAAGGCATACAAATCCATGTCTGTCTGCTACAAGACGAAGAGTATCCATAATAAGCATATTATGGTCTACAGCTAAATTTAAGTCTTCAAACATTGGTGCAAGTTCAAACTGTCCTGGTGCAACTTCATTATGTCTTGTTTTTGCAGGTACACCTAATCTCCATAATTCCTCCTCTACTTCGTTCATAAAGTTAAGCACCCTTTGCTGAATTGAACCAAAATAATGGTCTTCTAACTGCTGATGTTTTGGTGGTGTTGCACCAAAAAGAGTTCTGCCAGTCTGCAGTAAGTCAGGTCTGTGCAGATAAAACTTTTTATCTATTAAAAAATATTCCTGCTCAGCCCCAAGAGTAACTGTAACTTTTTCTTCTTTTAATCCAAAGCATTTCATCAGTCTTTGAGTAGATGATGAAAGGCACTGGATTGAGCGTAAAAGTGGTGTTTTTTTATCAAGAGCTTCACCAGTATATGAGCAGAAGGCAGTTGGTATACATAAAGTAGCACCATTTGCATGGCGTTTAATAAATGCTGGACTTGTAGGATCCCATGCTGTATATCCTCTTGCTTCAAATGTCCTTCTTAAACCACCAGATGGAAAAGATGAAGCATCTGGCTCACCAACAATTAAGTTTTTAGCTGAAAATACAAAAATAGCATTATCGCCTTCTATTTCTAAAAATGAATCATGTTTTTCAGCAGTTGAGCCTGTTAAAGGCTGAAACCAGTGTGTAAAGTGAGTTGCACCTCTTTCTATTGCCCACTGTTTCATACCATGAGCAACATCAGCTGCTATTTCTGGGTCAAGCTGTGCTCTATTATTAATAGTATTTAATAATTTCTCAGCTGATTTTTTAGGTAAATATTCTCTAATAGCTTTTGCATTAAAAACATCTTCACCATAATGTTCTAATGTTGCTTTTTCTGCTTTTGCACACTCTTTTGCTTTATTTTCTGCAATAGCATTAATAGTCAAGTATCGTTTTGAAAAACTCATACTGCCTCCTTAATTTTATTTCACCATAAGATTAATGCAATATAAATGCCAAAAATTTTTCCATTTTAGATAATACATAAAACTTCCTTAATTTAAAAGCAAAAATAATAAATTTTTAATATTTTTTTATGACTATATTTTTACAAAATTGTAAAATAAAAATATATGTTTTACAATTTTTACCAAAAATTTTTATAAAATTCCTTATTTTAACATAAAAAATTATGGCACAGTTTTTGATTATAATAAATACGAAGGAATAAATATAGGAGTGTTTAAATGTATCCTGAAAACATCGGGCTTTATAACAGCCAATATGAAAAAGATGCCTGTGGTGTGGGGCTTATTGCAGATTTAAAAAATATACCAACACACCAGACAGTAGAAAATGGTATTACAATTTTGAAAAATTTAATGCACAGAGGTGCAACTGGCGGAGATCCAGAAACTGGTGATGGTGCTGGTATTCTTGTTTCAATTCCAGATGAATTTTTTAGAAAAGTAGTGAAAGAAAAACTGCCAGAATATGGTAAATATGGTGTTGCCATTATTTTTGGCGGAGAAAACATTGAAGATGATATTGAAAAAATCTTAACAGAAAAATGCGGTGAAATAATCTGCTGGCGTGATGTTCCTGTTGATATTAATGCAGTAGGTAAAGCAGCAAGAACAACATGCCCTAAAATAAGGCAGATATTTATTAAAAGTAAATATGATAATCAGGTTCAATTTGAAAGAAAACTCTTTATAGCAAGAAGATTAATAGAAATTAAACTTTCAAATGTATATATACCTAGTATGTCATCAAAAAGTATAGTATATAAAGGGCTTTTTATGGCAACTCAGGTTGAAAACTTTTATCAGGATTTAAAAGATACTGCTTTTAAATCGCCTATTGCATTAGTTCACCAAAGATACAGCACAAATACATTTCCAACATGGGAACTTGCTCACCCATTTAGATATATTGCTCATAATGGTGAAATAAACACATTAAAAGGCAATTTAAATAACTTATCAGGCAGAGAACCTCAGTTCTCATCAGAATTTTTAGGTAAAGATTTAAAAGATATACTGCCATTAATTAAAAAAGGTCAAAGTGATTCAGCATCTCTTGATAATATGTTTGAACTTCTTGTTGCAAGCGGCAGAGATTTATGTCATGCAATGCTTATGCTTATTCCACAGGCATGGGGTCCAAAATATCACATGGGTAAAGATGTAAGAGCATTTTTTGAATATAATTCAGCATTAATGGAACCATGGGACGGTCCTGCTGCCGTTGCGTTTTCAGACGGTGTTAATGCAGGAGCAATACTTGATAGAAACGGACTGCGTCCTGCAAGATATACAGTTACTACTGATAATGTATTAGTACTTGCTTCAGAAACAGGTGTTCTTGATATTCCTGCAGATAAAGTGCTGAAAAAAGGAAGACTTCGTCCTGGTGAAATTATATACTGTGATTTAGAAAACAATAGAATTATATCTGATGCAGCCGTTAAAAAAACTGCTGCCAGAAGTCTGCCTTATAGAAGATGGATAAATGAAAACAGAATATATGTTCATGGGCTTTTTGAATCACTTTCCCCTGCTGAACCATCAAAAAATATTATAAAAAAACAAAAACTCTTTGGATATACTAAAGAAGATTTTGATTTTATCATTAAACCAATGGCTGAAAAAGGTGCAGAACCTGTTGGCTCAATGGGAAATGATGCAGCTTTAGCAGTATTAAGTGAAAAACCACAGCTTTTATTTAACTATTTTAAACAGCTTTTTGCTCAGGTTACTAACCCGCCAATAGACTCTATCAGGGAAGATTTAGTTATGAGCCTTATTACTTTTATAGGCAATAAAGGTAATATATTAGAAGATGGTGCATATCATGCAAGAGTTATTGAACTTCCAAGACCTATTATTACAAATGATGAATTTAAAAGACTTAGAAATATTAGAGAAGAAGGCTTTCAGTCTGCACTTATTAATATATCATTTAAAAATGATTTAGAGCAGTCATTAAAAAATATTGCAGAAATAGCAGTTGCAAAAGTAAAAGAAGGCTGCCCTATATTAATACTCAGTGATAAAAATATAGAAGATGGATATACTCCAATACCTTCTCTGCTTGCTGTAACAGCAGTTAATAAAGCATTATCAAAAGCAGGAATACGCCCAGAATCTGCAGTTATTTTAGAAACTGGTGAAGCAAGAGAAATTATGCACTTTGCACTGCTTTTAGGTTATGGTGCAACAGCTGTATGCCCTTACCTTGCTCTTGAAAGTATATCTGCCCTTGTTGATGATAATGAAATAAAAGCAGATAAAGTAAAAGCTACAGAAAACTATGTTAAAGCTGTTGATAAAGGGCTTTTAAAAGTAATGAGTAAAATGGGTATTTCCACATTAAGAAGTTATAGAAGTGGCCAGCTTTTTGAAGCAGTTGGCTTAAACAGCGATATAATAAAAGAATACTTTACAGGCACAGCAAGCCGTATTAATGGTATAGGCTTAAAAGAAATAGAACATGAAGCATTAATGAGAAGAAAAGCAGCTGATGAACATAACGATGATATGCTTTCTTCCGGCGGACAATATCATTATAGAAAAGATGGCGAAAACCATTTATGGACACCAGAAAGTATGACATTATTCAGACAGGCTGTTCAAGGTAATAATAAAGAAAAATATAAAGCTTATGCAAAACTTATTAACGAGCAGTCAAAACATTTATGCACATTAAGGGGACTTTTTGAATTTGCAACAGCAGTACCTGTTCCTTTAGAAGAAGTTGAAAGTGCAGCATCTATTGTAAAAAGATTTGTAACTGGTGCTATGTCACTTGGCTCTATCAGCCCAGAAGCTCACGAAACAATAGCTATAGCTATGAATAAATTAGGCGGTATGAGTAACTGTGGTGAGGGTGGTGAAGACCCAGAAAGGTATAAACCTAACAAAAAAGGTGAAGTCAGAAGCAGTGCTATAAAACAAATTGCAAGCGGCAGATTTGGTGTAACAATAGAATACTTAACTAATGCAAAAGAGCTGCAGATTAAAATGGCACAAGGTGCAAAACCTGGTGAAGGCGGTCAGCTTCCAGGTCATAAAGTAGATGCCTTTATTGCAAAATTAAGACACTCTATGCCAAATGTAAGCTTAATTTCTCCTCCACCACACCATGATATATATTCTATTGAGGATTTAGCTCAGCTTATATATGATTTGCGTAATTCTAACCCAAAAGCAAGAATATCTGTCAAACTTGTTTCAGAAGCAGGCGTTGGTACAATTGCAGCAGGTGTTGCAAAAGCTCACTCTGATGTAATATTAATAAGCGGACATGACGGCGGAACTGGTGCATCACCACTGACAAGTATTAAGCATGCAGGACTTCCTTGGGAATTAGGTCTTGCAGAAGCTCAGCAGACTCTTGTTTTAAATAAACTTCGCGGCAGAGTCAGACTGCAGACTGACGGACAGTTAAAAACAGGCAGAGATGTTATTATTGCTGCCCTTTTAGGTGCAGAAGAATTTGGATTTGCAACAACAGTGCTTGCAAGTTTAGGATGTGTTATGATGAGGCAGTGTCACTCAAATACATGCCCTGTTGGTATTGCTACTCAAGATAAAGAGTTAAGGAAAAAATTTACTGGCAAACCAGAATATGTGGAAAATTTCCTTATGTTTGCAGCAGAAGAAGTCAGAGAATATTTAGCTGCTCTTGGACTTAGAACTCTTGATGAAGCTATTGGCAGAAGTGACTTATTACAGGTTAATAAAGCAATAGAATTTTATAAAGCAAAAAATCTTGATTTCTCAAAAATACTGCAGACTGTAAGTGGTAAAGAGATAAAATATACTGGAAATTCAGACTATAAGCTTGAAAACTATGATAGAGAATACCTGCTTACTCCATTTGAAGAAAGTATTGAAACAGGAAAATCAAAAACTATTGATTTAGAAATAAAAAATATTAACAGAACTGTTGGAACAGAACTTTCTCATAATGTTGCTAAAAAATATGGCTTAAAAGGTTTAGATGATAATACTATCAATGTAAACTTTAAAGGTTGTGCAGGACAAAGTTTTGGTGCATTCTTAGCTCACGGTATCACATTTAATTTAGAGGGCGAAGCAAATGACTTTGCAGGTAAAGGTATTTCTGGTGGTAAAATTATTATAAAACCAGCAAAAAATGCAACATTTAAAGCTTCAGAAAATGTGATAGCTGGTAATGTTATAGGATATGGTGGAACAAGTGGTAAAATATTCTTAAATGGTCAGGCTGGAGAAAGATTTGCAATTAGAAACAGCGGCTTTATATCAGTTGTAGAAGGTATTGGCGACCATGGATGTGAATATATGACAGGTGGCAGAGTTGTTATACTTGGAAATACTGGTGTTAACTTTGCAGCTGGTATGACTGGTGGTATTGCTTATGTGCTTGATATAAGTAACGATTTTGACTTACGCTGTAACACAAACTCTGTTGACTTAGAAAATATTGAACCAGGAAGCGATGATGAAAAAGAACTTTTATCACTACTGAATGAACATATTAAATATACAGACAGCCAGAAAGCAAAAGAAATAACTGAAGACTGGGAAAATTATAGAGATATGTTTGTTAAAGTATTCCCTGTTGATTATAAAAAAGCATTACAGGCATTAAAAGAAAATGGCAGCAACTAATTTTTGAGGATAAAAGATTATGAAAACTATACCAAGAATACAAAATATATACAGACCAGAAGCTACTCGTGTAGAAGACTATAATGAAGTAGAAAGGAAATTTAATACAGAAGAATTAACTATGCAGGCTTCAAGATGTATGGACTGCGGTATACCATTCTGCCATGGTCTTGGCTGCCCATTAGGCAATGTAATACCAGAAATGAATGAGGCTGCAAGAAATTTAAACTGGAAAAGAGCCTGGGAAATATTAAGCGAAACAAGCAATATGCCTGAATTTACAAGCAGAGTATGTCCTGCCCTTTGTGAAAATGCCTGTACTAAAAATATTGAAAATGTACCTGTCATGATTAGGCAGCTTGAAAAAGCAGTTATTGAAAACGCTTTTGAAAATGGATATGTAAAACAAATTATACCAGAAAGCAAAAGTGGTAAAAGTGTGGCAGTAGTTGGTGCAGGACCTTCAGGGCTTTATATGGCTTTTGAACTTTATAAAAAAGGACATAATATTACAGTTTATGAAAAAAGAAAATATGCAGGTGGACTTTTAAGATACGGTATACCTGATTTTAAACTTGAAAAACATATTATTGAAAGACGCATTAATATTTTAAAAGCATCTGGAATAGATTTTCAGTTTAATACAGAAATAGGTAGAGATATTTCTGCTGAATATTTAAATAAAAAATATGATGCAATAGTGCTTGCAATAGGAACACCTGTGCCTAGAGATTTACAAATCAAAGGCAGAGAATTAAAAAATATCCACTTTGCATTAGAGTTTTTATCTGGGCAGAATATGTTTACAGGCAAAGAGATAAATAAACTGCCTATTAATGTAAAAGGAAAAGATGTTGTAATTATTGGCGGTGGCGATACAGGAAGTGACTGTTTAGGGACATCTATTAGACAAAAAGCAGCAAATATTACTCAAATTGAAATTATGCCAGAGCCGCCAAAAGAACGCTCTGCTTCAACTCCTTGGCCAGACTGGCCGTATGAACTTAAAACATCATCAAGCCATAAAGAAGGCGGCACAAGGATATGGGCAAAAGTTGTAAAAGAATTTCATGGCACAAATGGAGCTGTTACAAGCATTGATATAGTTGATGCTGCATGGGATTTTTCTCCAGATGGCAAACCTTTATCTTTTAAAGAAGTGGAAGGCACTCTTACAAATATTAAAGCAGATTATGTTTTTATTGCTATGGGCTTTTTAGGTGTTGATAATAACTCATTTATTAAAGATTTATATTTAGAAGCTGATAAAAGAGGCAGAGTTGAAGGTAATCCGTCACAAGGTATTTTCACATGTGGAGATATGAAAACTGGGCAGTCACTTGTTGTAAGAGCTATGGCAAATGCTAAAGAAACAGCAAAAGATGTTGATGATTATTTAAAAGGACTTTAAAAATGGCAAAAATTAACTCTAATTATTTACTGCTTCCTAACAGTTATCTTTTTGCAGAAATAGCAAAGAAAATAAAAACATATCAGGAAGCTAATCCAAAAGCAGATATTATTAGAATGGGGATTGGGGATGTTACCCGCCCCCTTACTAATGCAGTAGTTACTGCTATGGAAAAGGCAGCAAAAGAAATGGCTGAAAGCTCTACTTTCAGGGGATATGGACCTGAGCAGGGATATGATTTTTTAATTAATGCAGTAATTAATGGAGAATATAAATCAAGAAATATTGATATAGCCCCAGATGAAATATTTATAAGCGATGGCTCAAAATGTGATGTAGCTAATATTCAGGAAATATTTGATATTAACTCTACTGTTGCCATTGCTGACCCAGTTTATCCAGTATACCTTGACAGTAATGTTATGGCAGGCAGAAGCGGCAGATTAAATGATAAAGGATACTTTGAAAAAATCATTTATATGCCTTCTACAAAAGAAAATAACTTTAAGCCGTCATTTCCAGAAAAACATGCAGATTTAATATATATCTGCTCACCTAATAACCCAACAGGTGCTGCATTAACAAAAACAGAGCTTAAAACCTGGGTTGACTATGCACTGGAAAATAACTCCATTATCTTATATGACAGTGCATATAGTGCATATATCCAGGAAGAAGATGTATGCGGCTCTATTTATGAAATACCTGAAGCTAAAAAAGTAGCAATAGAGTTTAAATCATTTTCAAAAACAGCTGGTTTTACAGGCATAAGGTGTGCTTTTACAGTTGTTCCAAAAGAGTTATATGCTTTTGATGATATGGGTAATAAAGTTGCACTGAATAAACTTTGGAATAGAAGGCAGACAACTAAATTTAACGGTGTATCTTATGTTACACAAAGAGCAGCAGAAGCAGTGTATTCAGAAGAAGGTATGAAAGAAACAAAAGAAGTTATTAAATACTATATGAATAATGCTGAAATAATCTTAGATGGATTAAAAAAAGCAGGGTTTGAGGCCTATGGCGGTGTAAATGCACCATATATCTGGTGGAAAATACCTGACGGAATTAAGTCATTTGATTTCCTTGATATTTTACTTGAAAAATATCAAATAGTAGGCACTCCTGGCTCTGGCTTTGGTCCATGGGGCGAAGGTTATTTTAGATTAACAGCATTTGGCAGCCAAGAAAAAACTAAGGAAGCAATGCAGCGAATATCACAAGGCAGCTTCTAATTAGTTTATTCCTTCACACTTCCCCCTGAATATTTCAGGGGGTTTTTTGTTACAAATCTACTTTCATTGTTCTATTTTTCATTTTTCTCTTTACAATTTTGTAAAATTTAATTATAACCAATTATTCAAACCAATAAGGATTATAAATGGCAGGCAGAAAATCTATTCAACAAGAAGAACATTCATTAAGTGCAGAAATTACAGTATTGCAGGAAATCAGCTATGCTATTGTTCATAAAAAAAATGTCAGTGAACTTTTACACCAGATATTAGAAATATTAAGCTCACGGCTTAATATGATACGCGGCACATTCACCATTGTAAAACATAATAAATTATACATTGAAGCAACTCATGATTTACAGGATGCTGAAAAAAAACATATTTCATATAACATAGGCGAAGGGATAACTGGCCATGTGGCAGAATGCGGCAGACCTCATTTAATTGAAGATATTGTTCAAGACCCAAGATTTTTAAACAGGCTTGGTGCAAGAGATAAAGATGAAAAAATTGCATTTATATGTGTGCCTATAATTAATATGGAAAGAGTTATAGGCACTTTAAGTGTTGATAGAGTAATGAATGAAAATGTCGATTTGCAAAAAGATTTAAAATTTTTAGAAATTGTTGGAAATATTGTTGGTGAAGCATTAATGGCTGTTATTGCAGAGCATAATGAAAAAGAACAGCTGATACACGAAAACAAACAGTTAAGAGATATGCTTGATGACAGCAATCCACCTGCATTAATAGGCAACTGCAAAAGTATGCGGGATATATACGCATTAATTAAACAGGTAGCAGCAAGTGATGCAACAGTGCTTCTTCGCGGAGCTTCTGGCACAGGTAAAGAAATAGTTGCTAGAGCCATAGTATCACTCAGTGATAGAAAAACTAAACCTTTTATTACATTAAATTGTGCAGCAATTCCAGAAAACCTTGTAGAAAGTGAACTGTTTGGTCATGAAAAAGGTGCATTTACTGGTGCTGTTGCAAGGCGTATAGGCCATGTAGAAAAAGCAAATACAGGCACATTATTTCTTGATGAAGTTGGCGATTTATCACTTGCTTCTCAAGTTAAATTATTAAGATTTATTCAGGAAAGAACTTTTACAAGGCTTGGCAGCAGCCAGACATTAAAATCAGATGTGCGTTTAATTGCTGCAACAAGTAGAAACCTTGAAGAAATGATTGCAAACGGACAGTTTAGAGAAGACTTATATTACAGGCTTAATATTTTTCCTATTACTATGCCTGATTTAAATTCAAGAAGAAGTGATATTATACTTTTAGCAGAACATTTTATTGAAAAACATAACCTAAGATATAAAAAGAATATAAAAAGGCTTTCTACACCAGCAATTAATATGCTTATGAGCTACCACTGGCCAGGTAATGTTAGAGAGCTTGAAAACTGTATAGAAAGAGCAGTTATTACTGCAACAGATGACTGTATACATGGATATAATCTGCCTGCATCATTACAGACGGGTAAAACATCTAATTCTTCCCTTTTACCTGATGGTGCAGCATCATTTAATACTCTTATAGATTCTTATGAAAGAGAATTAATAGTGGAATCATTAAAACGAAACCATGGCAATATGTCTGCGGCTGCAAGAGATTTAGACTTATCACCAAGAGTTATACACTATAAAATAAAACGACTTGGCATTACACCAGAATGGTATCAAGATAAAGTGTAATAATATATAACTTATAGTATTTATCTAATACAAAAATCTAAGTCTGTATATTGAATATCATAAACATCAAAAAGCTTTTTAAGTATAATAATTTTTCTATGTGTGCTTGTATTTTTTTCTATAAATAGGCCATTAGTAATTTCTATATATTCTCTTAAACTATTTTTATCATTAGATATATATGGTTTTAAACCATATTCATCTTCTGCACTATTTACTATATCATAGAATTTTTTTTCATCAATATTAAATAAAATATTTAAAATAGTTTCATACATATCTGTCCAAAAGGCATGATACTTTTTTAATACTTCATTCTCCATGCGTAAATATTCTAATTCTTTTATCGCTTCTTCATAACTTAAGTCTTTTATATCTTTTGCTGGTTGTGATGGAACATAAAGTTGTTTAGTTGATTGCTTCTTAAATTTTCTGCCTCGTCTCTCTTCATAAAGACATGATACACCATCTTTTTCATATATTGCTGCCCAGTTGCTTATTGTTGATGTTGATGGTATATTAAAATACGCTGCCGTTTCTCTCAACAGCATATTATGGTTATAGTAATACTCTAGCACTTCTTCTTTAAATTTACCACTATATTGATTATTGATTGGCTGTATTACTTTATCTTCATTGCATAAATACATATCTCGCCATTTACGGATATTACCTTTGCTTATTCCGTATTATTTTGATAATGATGTAATACTTCTTTGCTCTTTAAAATATTGATGCAATATTTCTCTGCGTAACTCATAAGAATATTTGATTCTGCGTGACATAATAAATACACCCCATTTATTTGTCCAATAAATGGGGTTCGCATCAAATATGGGCTTAAATTTATTATATTAATATAAAATTATTTTTCATTATTAAAACTGCATTACAGCCATTGAGCTTACAGGCGGCACTGTATAAAGCGGGCTGTTTTGTGCATACATAATGTTGGACATATCAAGTTTATCAAAATATGATGCAGCAAATTCTAAAAATGCAGCCACATCATCTTTTTTCAATGTTTTAGGGGTTGCAACAAATTTTAATGGGTTCAGCCATTTTCCGTTTTTTCTTATACGGTAATCAAGGTGAGGACCTGTTGAATAACCTGTAGAACCAACATAACCAATAATTTGTCCCTGCTCCACATGACTTCCCTGTTTTATAGCTCTATTAAAACCATTTAAATGAAGATAAAATGTTTCATAACCATTTGGGTGGCGAAGTGCAATATAGTTACCATTGCCTTTTGAGCGTGATTTTATTTTTACAACACCACTTGCTGTTGCTTTTACTGGTGTCCCTGTTGGTGCAGCATAATCAACACCATAATGAGGTCTGTGATATCCTAATACTGGGTGAAGTCTTGATGTAGTATATCTTGAAGAAATACGAGAATAATTTAATGGAACACGAAGAAAACCACGCTCCAGTCCTTCCCCTTTTTCATTATAATAACCTTTATTTTTATTGCCATCATTATAATACACTGCTCTTTTTAATCTGCCTTGATTATAAAAATCAGCAGCAACTATTTTACCATAACCTGCATATTTATTTTTAATAAATTTTTTCTCAACTAATACTATAAACTTATCCCCTGGGCGTAAATCTTTGAAAAAGTCTATTTCCCACTCAAAAATACTTGCCAGATTTGCTGCAAGCTCTGCATCTTCACCAGCTTTATACACTGCATCAAATAAATTTGTTTCTATAGTGCCTTTTACAAGCACATTCATCATATCATATTGATATTCATTTATTCTTACCTGTGTTGAACCATCAAACATACGCTCTATAACAATATCTTTATCAAGAGCAGCGTTTAAAGTAACTTTATTAGGCTCTAATGTTAATTTCATACCAGGTCTTAACATAAAACCTTTATAATCTTTTTTTATCTGTACATTTATGTCTGACATTTCCTGTGGAGTAAATCTGTCTGACAAAATACCATAAAGAGTATCACCAGATTTTACTTCATAAGTTTCTGCATATACTGAAATTGTTGAAAATAAAAATAATAATACAACTAAAACTCTATACATCTATACACCTGATTATGAGACTGTTTCCCTTTTGTTACGATATTTATATACCACCACATAAATTATTACAAGCAAAATTAATGCCGGAAAGATAAAATACATAATATGGTCAATATTCTCTTTAATAATATCAATATTATTGCCTACAAAATAACCAACATAAGCAAGCACTGTGCACCAGATTGCAGCACCTAAACCTGTGTAAAATATAAACTTTTTCAAATCCATACGAACTAAGCCTGCAGGAAATGATATATACTGCCTGATAACAGGAATAAGCCTGCCTGCAAATGTAGTTATTTCTCCATGAGTATTAAAAAATACTTCAAATTTAGCAAACTTTTCTGTATTTATGAAAAAATATTTTGAATATTTAAGAAGAAAATCTCTGCCAAAACGGTAAGCAATCCAGTAATTTAATAATGAGCCTAATATTGAACCAGATATGCCAGATAAAATTACTAAAAAGATATTCATCTGACCAAGAGATGCTAAATAACCGGCAGGCGGTACAACCACTTCACTTGGAAATGGAACAAAAGAACTTTCAAGAGCCATTAAAAGAATTACACCAGCATAACCAAACCTGCCTACAGTATCTACTAAAAAAGTGACAACAACTACGCCAATACCTAATATATCATTCAATATACCTTTTATTGTTTCCACTAACTACTGCTCCTGTTTATCATATCTTCTGCCTGCTGCATTGCTGCTGGTGTTGCTTCACCAGAAATCATTGTTGCTATAATACTGATTTTTGCTGCTTTGTCAAGTTTTAATATGTTAGTAGAAGATATTCCATCTTTATCTGATTTTGAAATATGAAAATGGCTGTCTCCCATAGCTGCAACAACTGGTAAATGAGTAATAACTATAATTTGTTTTCTTTTACTTAACTGTTTTAATTTTTTTGCAACAGCTCCTGCAGCCTTACCACTTATACCTGTATCTATTTCATCAAAAAGCATTGTGCCAACATTATCATAATCTGCAAATACTTCTTTTAATGCAAGCATAACACGAGATACTTCACCACCTGAAGCAATAGTGGCAAGTGGAGCTGTTTTGAAGCCTGCATTAGTTGATATAAAAAATTCTGCACTAATACCGCCAGAATAATCTAAATCATTATTTTCTTTAAAAACTACTTCAAATTTAGCAGAGTTTAATTCTAATTCATGTAAAATATTTTCCGTTTTTTTACTTAATTCAGCAGCAGCTTTTTTTCTTGCTTCATTTAATATTTTACTGCTTTTTAAAGCTTCTTCTTTTAATAAGGCTACTTCTTTTTCAAGTTTTGCTGTAATATCTTCTTCACCATCTATTCCTGCTAAATCTTCTTCTAATTTATTTTTATATTCAATAACACTTTCCAGTGAGCCGCCATATCTTTTTGATAAATCCTGCAGTTTATATTTCCTGTCTATCAAATTATTTAATTCTTCTGGTGTTATTTCCTGTTCTTCTTCACTTAAAAGGCTTGTAATTAATGATGCAGCTTCATTAATATTTTCTAACGCAGACTGCAGAAATTCTTCTGCTTTTTGAGCATCCTGCGACATATTACTTAAACTGTTCATAGCTCTTGCTGCTTTTTCAATTAATTCTGATGCAGTAAGTTCTCCATCACTTAAAGCGTCCATAGAGGATGTAACTGCCTCTCTTACTTTTTCTATACTTGATAAAAACTTAATTCTATCTTCTATAACAGCATCTCTTTCTAAATCAATATTATAAGACAGGATTTCGTTATACTGCATTTTATACATTTCCTGCATTTTTATAATATTTTCTCTATTCTTTTTTAAATCTTCTAATTTATCAAGTTTTTCTCTATAAGCCCTGTATTTAATGCTGAAATCATCTTTGAAACTATTATCTACAAAAAAATTTATAAAAGATAAATGTTTTGCAGGATTAAACAAAAACTGATTTTCATGCTGACCGTGAATATCTATTAAAGATTCTGAAACATCTCTAAGTCTGTTTACAGGTGCTGCCTTGCCATTAATAAATGCCTTATTTTTACCATTTTCATCAGTTTCTCTTAATACAATAAGTTCATCTTCTATTTCATACTGCTCTATTAATTCTGGCTCAATATTTAAATCATCACAAAAAATACCTTCAGCAGAAAACTTTTCCTGCGAATTTCTAGGAGCTACTCTGCCAAGTCTGTCCCCAGTTAAATATTTTAATGCACCAACAAGCACAGATTTACCAGCACCTGTTTCACCAGTAATAACATTTAATCCTTTTTCAAATTCTAAGCTGACTTTTTCTATAACTGCTATATTTTTTACGGCTAGATATGTTAACACGGTATGCCTCCCCAGCCAAGTTTATCTCTTAATATACTATAATAATTTCTATCCTGTGATACTGCTAAATGTAAGTCACATGATGAGCGGATAACTCTTAATATGCTTCCACTGTTAAATGGGCGTACAATCTGTCCGTCATAAGTTGCATAACATTCCACATTACTTGTTTCTATTCGTATATCTACTACACTTGTTTTTGGCAGAACTATAGGTCTTATATTTAAAGCATGTGGACATATTGGAGAAAGTATAATAGAATCTAAATCAGGGTGTACAATAGGGCCACCTGCTGAAATAGTATAGCCTGTAGAGCCTGTTGGTGTAGAAATAATTGCACCATCTGAACGGTAGCGTGTTACAAAGCTGTTATTAATAAAAATGCTTAATTCAATCATTCTTGACGGAGCACCTTTATTTATTACAATTTCATTTAATGCTTCTTCTTCAAAAACATTTTCACCATTTGCTAATATTATACCTGCAACTTTCATACGGCGTTTTATAATTATTTTTTTTTCTATAAAATCATTAATAATGTTTTCAAAATCTTCAATATTATATTCCATTATAAACCCTAACCTGCCAAGGTTAAAGCCAAGCACTGGAACACTTAAAAATCTAAACATTCTTGAAGCATAAAGTAAAGTGCCATCTCCACCTAAAACTATTACTAAATCAGCCTGTGAACGCATATCGCTTATAGAGTAGCTTTCTTTATTTATCACAAGTCTTTCTACAGTTTCCTTTTCAAGCAGTGGTGTTATACCTTTTGCTTCTAATATTTGAATAACATTTTCTACTGTATTTTTTACTTCGCCTTTTGGTTTTACAATCAATGCTGCTTTCACTTATACTGTAACCTTTTCTATTATATTTTCTATATCATTATTTTCATATATACCTTTATACACAAAATAAGACAAATATTCAATATTACCTTTTGCACCAGTTATACATGATTTTGTTATATCAATAAAGGAAAAATTATACTCTTTTGCAAAATCTATAACTTTTTTTATTACTCTTTTATGGATATTTTTATCACTGACTATGCCGCCATCTTCCACTTCATTACGCTCTGCCTCAAACTGTGGCTTAATTAGTGCTACAAACATAGTTCCCTGCCTGCAAAAATTAACAGCATTAGGAATAACAGAGCATAATGAAATAAACGATACATCTGTAACTATAAAATCACAGTATCTATTTACTTTTTCAAATTTAAAATATTTAAAATTAGTGTTTTCAAAAGAAATAACTTTTTCATTATTGAGAAGTTTATTATGCAACTGAGCTGTGCCAGAATCTACTGCAACAACACATTCCGCACCTTCCTGCAAACATACATCAGTAAATCCACCTGTTGATGAGCCTATATCCATTACAAAAGCATTCTGCATATTTAACTTAAAAGTATCTACTGCATGTTTTAACTTTAAACCGCCACGACTTACATAAGGCAGTCTGTCTTTAAGCCTTATGGCTGCATCTAATGGTACTAAATCACCAGCTTTATTTATTCGCTTATCATTTGCTATTGCAAGCCCCGCCATTATAAATCTTCTTGCTTCATCTATACTCAATGCAAGCCTTTTTTCAACAAGCAGTTCATCAATTCTTTTTTTCTTCATAATATATTAAAATCATTAAGCCTTATATATGCAGTCTTTTATAGTATTATAAAGACTTTCCCAGTCAAGACCTGCATCTTTTCGTAAATCTGCAACTGAGCCATGCTCAAAAAATTCATCTCGTATGCCAATAGTTCTGCAAGGAATATAAATGCTGCTGTTATTTAATAAAGAAACAATCATTTCTCCAGCACCACCAATTAAAGCACCTTCTTCTATTATTACAACAAAAGATTTATCTTTTAAAAGACTTAATAAATATTCTTTATTAAGCGGCTTTACAAACCTAAGATTAATAAGTGTAACATCAATTCCTTCATTCTGAAGTTTTTTATATGCAGTATAAACTTCACTAAATATATGGCCAACAGAAATAACAGCAGTTTTCCCTTTATCAGCTATTATTTCAGGCTTTCCAAGCTCAAGTTTATTAAAAGGCAGCTCTTTATTATCATATACACTACCTCTTGCATACCGTATAGCAACAGGTTTATTTAATTCATAGCTTAAATCAAGCATTGCTTCCAGCTCACTTTTGTCTTTTGGAAGCATAATATTTAAATTTGGAATAGTTTTTAAATAAGCAATATCATATATACCATGATGAGTTGAGCCATCTGCCCCTACAAATCCGCCCCTGTCCACACACAGTGTAACAGGAAGTTCTGCTATTGCAATATCATGAATAATCTGGTCATAAGCACGCTGTAAAAATGTAGAATATATTGCACAGTATGGTTTCATACCAGTAACAGCAAGCCCTGCTGAGAATGCTGCTGCATACTGCTCTGCTATACCCACATCAAAAAATCTGTCTGGAAATTTTTCTGCAAATTTTTTAAGACCAGTACCTTGCCCCATTGCTGCAGTAACAGCTGCTATATTATTATGAGTTTCTGCCATAGATAATATTTTTCTGCCAAAAACATCTGTCCATGACAGCATATCACTTTTGCCTTTTACAATACCTGTTTCTTTATCAAAAGCAGAAACACCATGAAAAACATCAGGGCTTTTTTCTGCTGGCTCATATCCTTTACCTTTTTTAGTTGCAATATGCACTAAAACAGGTCTTTTCTGCAGTTGTGCATTAGATAATGCTTTTTCTATTTCTTTTATGTTATGCCCATCTATTGGACCTATATATCTTATGCCTAAGTTCTCAAAAAATGCTCCAGGGGATAACACTCCTATCATCATATTTTCCATTTTCTTAGCTATTTTCAATACAGTATCACCAAATGGAGCTTCTTCTGCTGCATTTTTAAAATCATAACGCATTTTTGTTGCAAGAGCACTTGTTAATGATTTAGAAAGATATGATGAGAAACCACCAACATTTGCACTGATAGACATTTCATTATCATTAAGAACAATAATAATATTCTTTTTAAATACTCCAATATTATTTAAAGCTTCCAAAGCTAAACCGCCAGTTAAAGCACCATCTCCAATAACTGCTACAGCTTTTCCTTCTTTATTTAATATTGAATTTGCAAGAATAATGCCTATTGCTGAAGATATAGATGTGCTTGCATGACCTGAAATACATGTATCATATATACTTTCATCTGGTCTTGAAAAACCACTTATACCTTTATACTGTCTAAGTGTATGAAAAGAATTAAGTCTGTCAGTTAATATTTTATAAGCATATGACTGGTGACTAACATCCCATATAATTTTATCTTTTGGTAAATCAAAAACACGCAGTAATGCAATGGTAAGCTCTACTACACCAAGGCTTGGTGCTATATGACCGCCATTTTTAGATGTTACATCAATAATTAATTCTCTTGTTTCTTTTGCAACTTTTTCTAAATCATCATACGACAGGTTTTTTATATCATGAGGCAGATTTAATGATTGAAGAAACTCTGCATTATTGTTTTCTATGATTTACGCTCCGTAATAAATTTAGCAATAGAAAGCAGAGTATCTGCTTTATTACCAAAAGTTTCTAAGCTCTTACATGCTTTATTTATATACTGCTCTGCTTTTTCTTTTGCACCAATAAGTGAATAAACAGCAGGATATGTTGCTTTATCACTGTTTATATCTTTTTGAACATTTTTTCCAAGTGTTTCTGACGATGAAGTAATATCTAAAATATCATCTATCACTTGAAAAGCAAGCCCTGCATACTTGCCAAATGAAATAAGCTGTTCCATTTGCTTATCATTTGCTCCGCCTGCTATACCGCCTAGATATACGGCACATTCTATTAAAGCTGCAGTTTTATTTTTATGAATAAACTCCACAAGCTCAGCTGTTGGTTTCCTGCCCTCTGCTGCAATATCAGCATACTGACCACCAACCATACCTAAGTCACCAGCAGCAAGTGCAAGTTTATATACAGCTTTTACACGAATACTATCTGGAATATTTGGAGTAATAGTATAATCTGACATAATCTCAAATACTTTTGTAAGAAGTGCATCACCTGCTAAAATAGCCTGAGCTTCACCAAAAGCAATATGATTAGATGGCTTTCCTCGTCTCATATCATCATTATCCATAGCTGGCAAATCATCATGGATTAATGAATAAGTATGTAGAACTTCAATAGCTGCGGCAAATGGGGTAACATAGTCATAATTATCTGAAAATATGCCATAAGAAGCATAAACTAATGCTGGACGCAGCCTTTTTCCGCCTGCAAATACACTGTAACGCATACCTTCTGTTAATTTAGCGGTATACACAGCAGAATTTACAAGCCTGTTATCTAAAAAATGCTCTACTCTTTCAGAGCTTTCCTGAAAAAAAGACAATACATTATTCATTTGTTTTCAAGTCACTCGTAATTATGCTGCCATTACTATCTTCTTCCATAACTACTTTTACAGAGTCTTCAACTTCTTTTAAAGCTTTACGACATTCTTTTGAAAGGTTCATACCTTCCTGAAAAAGTTTAACAGTTTCTTCTAATGACTGTTCTTCTTTTTCCAAAGATAATACAATTTCTTCTAATCTTTTTAAATTATTTTCAAAATCTACAACAGCTTTCATTATAATACACACCCTAATACTTTTTCTGCATGACCGCTTGCTTTTACTTTATAAAAAGCTTCTTCAATTATTCCTGCTTCATTTATAATAAATGTAGAACGGATTATGCCTTTATAAACTTTGCCATACATTGTTTTATCACCATAAGCAAAATAAGCAGATGAAACAGTATTTTCTGGGTCAGATAATAAAGTAACTTTTAAATCATGGTCACTGATAAATTTATGGTGTTTTTTCATATTATCTGGGCTTACACCAAAGATTTGGATATTTTTATTTTTAAATTTATCTATTAACTGGCTGAATTCTATTGCTTCTTTAGTGCATCCTGATGTATTATCTTTTGGATAGAAATATAAAACATATTTAGAGCCTTTTAAATTTTCACTTGATACTGTGCCACCATTGCTGCTTTCAAGTTCAAAAGCTGGTGCTTTATCTCCATTTTTTAACATAGTATTCTCCTTTTAGTTATAAACTTCCTGCACCTTTATAGTCTGCTGCAAGCTGACCACAGGCACCAGCAATATCCTGGCCTAATTTTTTTCTAATAAATGCAGTAAGATTATTATTCATTAAATATTCTTGAAACTGTAATACATTTTTTTCACTTGGTGTTTTAAACTCAGAATAAGGCGAGCCATTATATGATATAAGGTTAATTTTTGCTTTTATTCCTTTTATAAGCTGCACAAACTCTTTAGCATGAGCTAATGAATCATTTACACCACCAAGTAAAACATATTCTAAAGTAATGCGTTTTCTTTTGTCTAAATCTACATTTTTTAATGTCTTAATTAAGTCTTTTAAATGATTTTTATTTGTAACAGGCATTATAGATGCTCTTATTTTTTCATTTGGAGCATTAATTGAAACAGCAATATTAACAGGTGTTTCCATTTGGAAAAACTTTTTAATACCGTTGATTAAACCTGATGTGGATACAGTGATTTTTCTGTGGGAAAAGCCAAAAGCTTCATCATCTAATAATATGGTAAGAGCTTTTTTCAAATTATCTATATTATCAAGTGGTTCACCCATACCCATAAAAACTAAATTTAAAAGCCTTTCTTCAAAAAGTTCTTCAGCACTTTTTCTTAAAGCTGCAACCTGAGCTAATATTTCTCCAACAGTTAAATTTCGTTTAAAACCAACAGCACCAGCTGTTGCACAAAACTTACAACCCATGCGGCAGCCTACTTGAGTAGAAATACAGCCAGAAATTCTACTGCCATCACTTAATAAAACTGACTCTATACTTTCACTGTCTTCTAATCTAAAAAGAAATTTAATAGAACCATCACTAGAAGTAAGTCTTTTAACTTCCTCAAAATATGTAAATTCATATTCTGATGATAATTTTTCCCGTAAAGACACAGGAATATTCGTCATCATATCAAATGATGTAACATTATTGTAATAAAGCCAGTTATATATCTGTTTACCGCGAAAAGACTGCTCAGAAAAGTTTTCTACAACTTCTTTTATTTCTTCTGCAGATAAACAATCTATTTTTTTCATAAATTCTTTTACCAAAACTTTATTATTTTAAAAGTTTAGCTTTGGCTTCTTCATCATCACCAACAATAGTAAAAAGCCTGTTTAAGTTAGTATGAACAAATATTTTATAAATATCATCACTAACATTAGAAAAAATCAGACTTTTGTCTTTTTCTTTCAACACTTTAAATAACTGTATTAACTCTCTTAAACCACTTGAGTTTAAATATGTTATATCAGAAAAGTTAATAACAACGCTATCAACTTCAGCAGATATCCCCTCAATATAGACTTTTAACTCTTCACCATTGAAAGAGTCAATCTCATGAACTGGGAAGATAAATTCAACTTTAAGACTTCCACCCACTGTTTCACGCTGACTATTAAAAGACATTATTCCTCCTAAAATTATCTGTTAATCTTTCTTTATTATATTGACGCTGAAAAACACACCTTATTATTTTATCTCTAGCAGATTCTGTTAAAGATGTAAACATTATTCCAACAGCGTGGCCTTCTTCTTCCACACCTATATATCTAATAACTTTCGCACCAACATTTTCAAGGTCATCTACAAGGCCGCTTAAATCTATTTCTAATTCATCATCTTTATCTAAAGGTACAGGACTGATTAATTTCATACCACCGCCGGAAAGGTCAGTACAAGTCATTGTAACTATATCATTTTTTTGGTAATCAGTTCCTTTAAACCCAGCTGCTGCATGAACAAGTTTTACAGGTATACGCCTAAGCATTTCCACCCTGTAAAATGCCCGCATTTCATTTCTTTGAATACTTACAGGCAGTTCAATAGCTAAAAGAGTAATATTGTCTTTTATAATACCTATTGGTTTAGTTGTAAAGAAATACTTACCACTTTCTATTATAAACATAAACTTTAATTCAGTTTTTTTTGTTACAATAAGGTTTTCACCATTATCAGTTGGCGGAAGTATTGTAAATGATGTGTCATAAACATCACTTACTTTTGTAAAAAACAGCCTTTGCGTACCACTTACTGCCACCCAAAGATGTAAATCTGGTTTAATAAGTTTTTTGACAGCAGTAATAGTTTCCATAGACCGTTTCCTTATTTATTTTGCAACAACACGGCTTCCAGGTTTAACACAAGGAATACCTTCTTTACACAATGGACAATCTTCTACATTATAGCTTTTTACATCAACAGCAGCAAGCGGATAAAATGGAACAGTAAAGCCAGCTGTGCCAGAGCTTCTATCAATAATAGAAGCAATACCAACAACAATACCGCCTGCTTTTTCTACTGCTTTCATACATTCTTTAGTAGATTTACCTGTAGTAACTACATCTTCTGCAACTAAAACATTCTCATCTTTCTGCAGTGTAAACCCACGGCGAAAAGTCATTACACCATCAACTCTTTCTGTAAAAAGAGTTCTTTTGTTCATTTGAGATGCAAGTTCATATCCAAATCTTATACCACCTATTGCAGGGCTGACAATTGTTGTAAAATCTAAATCTTTTAATGCCTCAACTAAACCACTGATAACTTTTTTTGCATTAACAGGGTCCTGCATAATAAGCTCAGATTGAAGATAAGCATCAGAATGAAGACCTGATGAAAGAAGAAAATGCCCTCTTAATAAAGCTCCATGTTCTTCATAATTTTTAATAACTGCATCATTATTCATATTATTCATTAATCTCCCTTAATATTGCTTCTGCTGCGTAAGCTGGGTCTTGGGCTTCCGTAATAGGCCTGCCTACAACTATATAATCAGAGCCAAGATGTAAAGCATCTTTTGGCGTAACAACTCTTTTTTGGTCTGTAATATCAGCACCTGCTGGTCTGATACCAGGTGTTACAGTGATAAAATCACTGCCTAAATTTGCTTTAATAATTTTTGTTTCCTTTGCACTTGAAACAACACCGTCAAGACCGCACTCTTTTGCAAAGCAAGCTAATTTTAAAACATAATCAGCAGCTGAAAAATCATTAATGCTGTATTCCATTAAGTGACTGTTATCTAAACTTGTAAGCACAGTAACACCAATTAATAATGGTTTTACAATATTTTTTCTGCTGCATTCATTTTGTAGTTCTTCCACACATTTCTGCATCATCTGCCTGCCACCTTGTGTGTGGATATTAATAATATCTGCACCATAATTAGCAGCTGCAGAAACAGCACGAGAAGCAGTATTTGGTATATCATGAAATTTTAAATCAAGAAACACTTTTTTATTTTCTGATTTAAGCCAGTCAATAATAGCAGGACCACTTGAAACAAAAAGCTCTAAACCTACTTTATAATAAGAAATATTTGAGCCTACTTTGTTTACAAGCTCTTTAGCTTTATTAATATTATCAAAATCTAATGCTGTAATTATTTCCATATTAAACCCTGCTAACCCATTTTATATTACCCTATCATATTATTTTAAAAACTTCAATTTATATTTATAATTTTATTGTATTACTTGGACAAACTTCTTCACATTTACCACAATTTATACATTTAGTATAATCTATAAATGCAAGAAAGTTATTTACATGAACTGCATTATATTCGCAAGCTTTTTCACATAATTTACAGCCTACACAGCCTGTATTGCAAAATTTTTTCTGCAGACCTCCTTTTTCAGTTGATAGACATGCAATATTAACTTTATGCTCACTTTCCAAAAATATTAAGTGTTTAGGACATTCTGCAGCACATAGCCCGCAGCCGGTACATTTTTCATAATCTACTTCTGCAAAGCCGTTTTTACCGACATGTATTGCATCAAATGGACATGCTTTTTCACATGTTCCACCACCAACACAGCCATATTTACATGCTTTTATACCGCCATCATACTGGCTCATTAAAAGGCAGTCATTAGGTCCAAAATATTCATATCTGTTCTGACAATTTATACCACCTATGCATCTAACATATGCTTTTTTCTTAACACTTTCAGTGCTTTCAAGACCTAATAAGCTTGATATATTTTTTATTTCACTATCTTTTAAAGCAGCACACAGGCTTACAGGTGCAGTGCCTTCACAAATTGACTTTGCTAATGCTGCACACCCTGCATATCCGCAGGCTCCACAGTTTGCACCCGATAACATATCTTTTACTAATTCTATTCTTTCATCTTTTACAACATAAAAATATTTAGAAGCAAAAGCAAGCCCGCTGCCTGCAATAAGTCCTATAACACCTAATACTAATACTGCTTCCATCATCTTATTTCACCATACCTGAAAAACCCATAAATGCAAGAGAAAGTATACCTGCCATAATAAAGACTATAGGCATTCCTTGAAAATATTTAGGTACAGAGGAATAAGCTATCCTTTCTCTTAAACCTGCAAATAAAATTAATGCAAGTCCAAAACCTGCTGCTGTTCCAAAGCTGAATATAAGCATTTCTATAAATGAATATTGAAACTGCACATTTAATAATGCTATACCTAAAACTGCACAATTAGTTGTAATCAAAGGAAGATATATACCTAAGCCGGAATAGAGTTCTGGCAGAGTTTTTTCTATTACCATTTCTACAAACTGCACAAGAGATGCTATTATTAATATAAAAACAATAGTTCTTAAATATTCAAGAGATAGTGGAACTAATATATATTTATCTATTAAAAACGATACAACAGCCGATATTGTCATAACAAATGCAACAGATAAACTCATACCAACAGCAGTTTCCGTGCTTTTTGATACTCCCATAAAAGGGCATATTCCTAAAAACCTGCTTAATACTATATTATTTACTAATGCAGCACCAACAAAAAGAAGAATTAGATGTTCCATTATTTTTCACCTTTCATTCTGCTGTCAATAAACTGTTTGCCTGCAAATAAAAAGCCTAAAAACAAAAATGCTCCCGGCGGCATAACAGCTATTAAAAGCGGATTATAAGAAGAAAGCATTACAGGCATATTAAAAAAAGTGCCAGCTCCAATTATTTCTCTAAAAGAGCCAAGTATAAATAACGCTATTGTAAAACCTATACCTGCACTGATACCATCAATTAATGAATATAATGGATTGTTTTTTGATACAAAAGCTTCTGCCCTGCCTAATACAATACAATTTACAACAATTAATGGTATAAATATTCCTAAAATTTTATGCAGTGAATAAAAATTTGCTTTCATCATCTGGTCTATTATTGTAACAAAACATGCTATAATTACAATATATGCTGGTATTCTTACATTTTTAGGAATATATCTTGCAATTAATGATATAACTAAATTAGAGCCTGTTAAAACAGCAGTAGTTGCAAGCCCCATACCAAGAGCATTTACAGCACTTGTGGTTACTGCTAAAGTAGGACAAAGACCAAGCATCTGTTTAAAAATAGCATTATTACTGTATAAACCATTTGCTATAATATTTTTTATCATATCATTTACCTATCATACCATTTATAACTGTTAAACTATCTTTTACACCTGCTGCTACAGCTCGTGGACTGATTGTTGCACCGCTGAACTGCTCAATTGTGCCACCGTCTTTTTTTACAGCTATTTTGTCGTTTACTGTAAAGCCTTTAAATAAATCTAAAAATGACTTATTTGTTATCTTATCACCAAGACCTGGCGTTTCCGAATGATAAATCACAGCAACACCATATACTGCACCTTGGCTGTCTGTGCCAGTTAAAATAGATATTGCTCCACCATACCCTTGAGTATTTATAACATTTACTGCATAGCCTGTAATAGTACTATTATCTTTTGCAATAAATACTTTCTGGTTATTTATGATTTCATAATCTTTATCTGGTTCATTATTATGATAAGGCAGAATAGATTTAAAAGCATTTAAAATTTCCTGCCTTTCTTTATAAGCAATCTTATCTTTTGTAAAAGAATATGATAATGCAAGCATAACACCTGCTAATACAGTTATTATTGTTATGGTAAATATAGATTTAAAAAAGCTGCTCATCTCTATCTCCAAACACTTTTGGTCTAAAAAATTTATCAAGAATAGGTGTAAAAGCATTCATAATTAATATTGCAAACCCTACTCCTTCAGGGTAACCGCCATAAACCCTGATACATACTGTTAAAATACCGCATCCTATACCAAAAATAATTTTACCTGCCCAATACATAGGACTTGTAGAATAATCTGTTGCCATGAAAAAAGCACCAAGCAAAAGACCACCACTTATAATATGATTGTATGGCAAAATAGTAATATTAGAATCAATGCTTGATATAATAAAAGTAAATACAAACACTGTGCCAATAAAAGATACAGGGATATGCCATGAGATGATTTTTTTATACATTAAAAATAAACCGCCAATAATTAAAGCAAGTGGCGAAATCTCACCTAATGAGCCCCCTGCTGAAATCAAAAGCTGATGATAGTCTATATTTATATGATTAATAATACCATAAACTGATAAATCTGTTTTTGCATTTCCAAGCATAGTTGCACCACTTAATGCATCTATATTAGAATAAAGAGGCTCTTGAAATGATATCATAAGTGCAGGAAAGGATATTAAAAGCACCATTCTACCTGTTAATGCTGGGTTAAATGGGTTCTGTCCAAGACCGCCAAATACCATTTTACCAACTATGATTGCAAAAAAAACACCAATAAATGCAGTCCATAAAGGTAAACCAGGTGGCAGAGTAAGAGCAAATAAAAGCCCTGTTAATGCAGCACTTAAGTCATTTATTGTAGTTTTTCTGCCTTGTATTTTACAAAAAATATGCTCTAAAAATACAGCAGAAATTATACATACTGCATATAATGTAAAAGCATATAAACCATAATTTATGATAGATATAATAACAGCAGGTAAAAGCGAAATAATAACAAAAAGCATTATTTTAAATGTATCCATACTGCTTCTTATATGAGGAGCAAAAGTAACATTCATTAACTGTTGCATATTATTTATTTTCCTTTTTCTTAGCAAGAAATATTGTGGCTTTTTTCTTACCTGCTTTTATAGTTTCCGCTAAAAGTCTGCCTGATGGACAAATATATGAACAGCAGCCACATTCTATACAGCTCATAATTTTTTCATCAAAATTTTTTTCAACCATATTATGTAAAAAATTCTGCTCTAATTCTCTAGGAATAAGTCCCATAACACACACTTCACTGCATTTACCGCATCTTATACAAGGCAGTATTTTATGTTTTTTCTGGTTTTTTAAAAGCAGAACTCCACCAGTAGTTTTAATTACAGGTATATCAAGAGAAGCAACAGAACCACCAGTCATAGGGCCGCCAAATATAACTTTATGCCCTTTTTTATATTTATTACCAGTTCTTTCTAAAAATATTTCAACAGGCACACCAACAGGCATAAGGTAGTTTGCTGCATTTTCCACTTCACCAGATACTGTTACAATTCTTTCAAAAAGCGGCTTTGAAAAAACTGCAGCTTCATATAAGGCATTTACTGTTGCAACATTCTGTATTAATACACCAATATCTGCAGGAAGCCTGCCTGATGGCACTATACGACCTAATACAGAATAAATTAACTGCTTTTCTCCACCCTGTGGATATTTTGATGGTAGAGAAACAATATCTATATTATATTTTTGAGACTGCTGCTTTAAAAGTGATATACAGTCTTTTTTATTATTTTCAACAGCAATAATACATACACTAGCTTTAACATGCTCTTTTATCATCTTAGCACCAGCAAGTATATTTTCACTTTTTGCACGCATTAAAGCATGGTCGCACATTAGATAAGGCTCACACTCTGCCCCGTTAATAATCACTGTATCTATTGTCTTATTAGGGTTTAATTTTATATATGCAGGAAACCCTGCACCGCCAAGTCCAACAATACCTGCACGGCGTGCTAAATCTGGCAAATCATTTCCCCCATCCAATTTTCTAAACTTAGTTGTATCATTATTTAAAGCTTTTATTGTACATCCACTGACTTCACCTATAGCAGGGTGATAAACTGTTGATATATCAATTATTTTACCATTTACTGGGCTGTGTATCCTAGAAGATAAGCCCACACCACATTCTGCTAAAAGCTGACCTCTTTCTACTTCATTACCAATACTTACTATCGCAGATGCAGGTGAACCTATATGCTGAACAAAGGGGATGAAAAATTCATCCCCTTCTATAATTGTAAAATTCCTAACAGACGATATATCAGATATTTTATGAGAATCTGGATGGATACCGCCTTTTAAATCAAATTCCGTCATTATTTTTCTTTTTTATACTGCAGTATGCGAATATCTGTATCTTTTAATAATTCATCTGCTAAGCTGTCTTCATAATATTCTTCATAGACTATCTTTGTTATTTTTGCATTGATAATCATTTTAGTACATATGGAGCATGGCTTTGTTGTGCAGTAAAGAGTTGCCCCTTCTGTTGAAACACCATAAAGAGCTGCCTGAATAATTGCATTCTGCTCAGCATGAAGCCCTCTGCATAATTCATGGCGTTCTCCACTAGGCACATTAAGTTTCTGCCTAAGACAGCCAGTTACTTCACAGTGAGTAACACCAGCTGGTGCTCCATTATAACCTGTAGCAATAACTCTGGTATCTTTAACCAAAACTGCTCCAACATGACGGCGTAAACAGGACGAACGAGTCGCTGTCAGTTTTGTCATTTCCATAAAGTAGTCATCCCAGCTGGGTCTTTTCATATTAGTATAACCTTCCTTTATATAAAGGATATGCAGCACAAAGTTCTTTTACTTTGCATTTAACTTCTGCAATTTTATTATCATCATTGATATTTTCAAATACATCAGCAATATAATTACCAATTAATTCCATTTCTTTTTCTTTCATACCTCTTGTAGTAACTGCTGGAGCACCAATACGGATACCACTTGTTACAAATGGAGATAATGTTTCAAAAGGAATAGTATTTTTATTAGTTGTAATATTTGCTTTGTCAAGAGCTATCTGACAGTCTTTACCGGTTAAGCCTTTAGATTGAACATCTATTAAAACAAGGTGGTTATCTGTGCCACCAGAAACTATACGGAAACCTCTGCTTTTGATTGTTTCTGCAAGCTGTTTAGCATTTTTTACAATTTGAGTTTGGTATGTTTTAAATTCATCGCTTAATGCTTCTTTAAAAGCAACAGCTTTGCCAGCAATTACATGCATTAATGGACCGCCCTGCATACCCGGAAATACTTGAGAGTTAATAGCTTTTTCATACTGAGATTTTGCAAGTATCATACCACCTCTTGGGCCTCTTAATGTTTTGTGTGTAGTAGTTGTAACAATATCAGCATAAGGAACTGGGTTTTCATGAACTCCTGCAGCAACAAGACCTGCAATGTGAGCCATATCAACCATTAATACTGCACCTGCTTTATCAGCAATTTTTCTAAACTGAGCAAAATCAATAGCTCTTGGATATGCACTTGCACCTGCGATTATTAATTTTGGCTTATTTTCAACTGCTAATTTTTCAACTTCATCATAATCTATAGTTTCTGTATCTTTAGTTACACCATAAGGGATAACATTAAAGAATTTACCAGAAAAGTTTACCAGGCTTCCATGAGTTAAGTGACCACCGTGAGATAAGTTCATACCTAAAATAGTATCACCGCTTTGTAATACAGAAAAATATGCACCAAAGTTTGCCTGACTGCCTGAATGTGGCTGCACATTTACATATTCTGCACCAAAAAGTTTTTTTGCTCTGTCAATAGCAAGCTGTTCTGCAATATCAACAAATTCACATCCGCCATAGTAGCGTTTTGCAGGATAACCTTCAGCATATTTGTTAGTTAAAACTGAGCCAACTGCTTCTAATACAGCAGGGCTTACAAAGTTTTCACTTGCAATAAGCTCAATGTGTTCTTCCTGACGGTTTGCCTCTTTCATTAAGGCATCATAGATTTCTGGGTCAAATTGTTTTACATGTTTGTAAAGACTCATTGTTTTCAAACTCCTTAAAGCGAAAATTATACTAATCTAAATCTAATTTGCATATACGGCGTTCGTGTCTGCCGCCTTCAAATTCTTCTTTTAACCATTCTTTTATAATTTCTTTAGCTAAAGGTATTGCGACAATATTAGCTCCCATCGCTAATACATTAGCATTATTATGCTGACGACTTAATCTTGCACTGTATATATCTGAACATAAAGCAGCTCTTATACCCTTATGTCTGTTTGCTGCGATAGATATACCTATACCTGTGCCGCAAATAAATATGCCACGCTCTGCTTTACTTTCTAATATAGCAAGAGCTGCAGTATTTGCATAATCTGGATAATCACATGACTCTTTTGAATAAGTGCCGCAATCAATTACATTATGTCCCTCTGATTCTAAGAATGTTTTTACATCCTCTTTTAATGTAAAACCTGCATGGTCTGATACTACAACAATATTCATATTAATCCCAATATTTTCTATATTTATATTTCTGAATATACTTCACTAATCAGTTTATAATCTCTTATAATATTATCATCATCTATTGTAAAGGAAAAACCATTAAACATTATATTTCCTTTTGTTTCCACAGTAAATCTGTGAGGAATTTGTGTAATAAATCTTTCTATAATACTTTCTACTTCCATACCTAATACAGAATATTCAGCTCCACACATACCAGCATCAGTTAAATAAAGTGTATTAGTATCAATCATTTTTAAATCATTAGTCTGCACATGAGTATGAGTGCCACATATAACATTTGCTCTACCTTTTGCAAAATATCCAAATGCCTGTTTTTCACTTGTTGCTTCACCGTGAAAATCTACTAAAATAAAAGTATCTTCAGGTATTTCTTTATATATATTATTAAATGCCTCAAATGGACAGTTACTTGTATTTAAAAATACTCTGCCAATAAGGTTTATTACACATATTTTTTTATTCAAAACATCAAAGATTTTATAACCTGATCCAGGCAGTTTATCTGATAAATTAGCAGGTCTTATAAATAAATCCCAGTTATCAATAAGAGAGATAGTCTCTTTTTTATCCCATGTATGATTGCCTGCTGTCATAGCATTTATTCCTGTATCTTTTAATTCACGATACACTTTATCTGTTATGCCAAAACCTGCAGCAGAATTTTCCACATTACCTATAACAAAATCATACTGATTATGTGATAAATGATGCTTAACAGCCTTTCTGCCACTTCTGCCTACTATATCACCAATAAAAAGCAGTCTCATATATTTTTTTATTCCTCAGGTATTAAACAATGATTATAAAACTGACGCTCTAATATTCTGTCATACTGGCTCCATCCGCCTTCTTCTACATTTTCTCTTTCAAATGCCATATTAAATGAGTTTATTCTAGCATCAATATTATCAACATAATGCAGAATAAAAGCTTCCTTTGTTTTTGGTCTTTTTGGTGAGCCGTATTCTAATAAACCATGGTGACTTGCTATTAAATGAATAAGTAAATCATGAGCTTTCTTTGGAAAATCAGGTATGCTTTCAATATATTTATCTACCATATTGATACCAAGAAGTAAATGACCTAAAAGCTTTCCTTCATCTGTATATTCAAAAGAATTATCTATATCTATTTCCTGAATTTTGCCTATATCATGGAATAATGCACCCATAATAGTAAGCTCTTTATTAACATTTTCTTTTCCATAAAAATCACATATTAATGCAGATAATTTTACCATAGATAATGTATGTTCTAATAAGCCGTGTACATAAGCATGATGAACACTTTTAGCAGCAGAACATTTTGTAAAAAGATTGTATGTATCTTTATCTGCATAAAAAGCATTACATAGACTTTTAAAATAAGAGCTTTTAATATGTTTCTGAAGCACAACTTTTAATTCTTCTTCCATAGCTTTTGCATCTTTATCTGATTTTGGAAGAAATTCATTAGTATCTTCCCCAACAAGTAAAGTCATATCACTGACTTTTAACTGAGTTACTCCATTATACTGCTGCAAAGCACCAGAAACTTCTACTATCTGACCTCTTGCAGGTTCAAAAGAAAGCTTGTTACTGTCAAACATTATAGCATTCATACTGCCACCTTCCGTATCTGTAAGTGTCATACGGACAAAGGGCCTGTTATCTTTTGTA
>CAJUJZ010000006.1 GCA_910586745.1 uncultured Mucispirillum sp.
ATAGTATGCACTATATTCTTTCCTTACACTCTAATTACTGTTGAGAAATTCCACTGTCCCTCGCTTTATTTCTCGGTATATCGTGCTTTTAGACCTGCATAATATCTCCGCTATTTCCAACACACTAACTTTGGCTTTCAACAGACTTTCTAATTTATAACACTCAAATGCATTTAAGTGTTTATTTTTACGACTTTTTGGTGTAGTATCCATTTGTGGTTGTTACCTCTCTTACTTTATTTTTTGGCTAAAAAATATTATTTTATTTAAAGAGTTTTAACAACCACTTTTTTATTTATTCATTTTTTCGCAATCGTTTTTAGAATTTACCGCAGTAATGCAATATATAAATTCTTGCTATTTTATGAAATATCTATTATTTTATAATGTATCTAAGGAGATATTATGAAACAATATATAGAAGATATGTTTGATGAGGCAATAAAAGCCCATAAAGAATTTGCATTAGATAATGCAGGTATCATAGAAAAAATAGCAAAAACAATAGTAGAATGCTTTGAAAATGGAAATAAACTTCTTATTTTTGGTAATGGCGGCTCAGCAGCAGATGCTCAGCATATTGCAGCAGAGTTTGCAAGCCGTTTTGTAATGGAAAGGCCGCCCCTTGCTGCCATTGCACTTACTACTGATACATCTTTATTAACAGCAGTAGGCAATGACTATTCCTTTGATGAAGTATTTGAAAAACAGGTTGCAGCGTTAGCTAATCCAGGTGATGTGGTGTGGGGAATTTCTACAAGCGGTAATTCTGAAAATGTAATAAGAGGCTTAAAAAGAGCCATTAAATGCGAAGCTAAAACAATAGGCTTTGCAGGCAGGGATGGGGGCAAAATGCCAGGACTCTGCGATAAAATACTTGTAGTAAACCACCAGTCAACAGCAAGAATACAGGAAATACACATTATGAGTGCTCATATTATATGCGGCCTTGTAGATGAAATAATGTTTGGCAGGTTTGCAGGTTAGTAATGTCTAACTATTTTGAATATCATAATGCATGGGGAGCATCAGCCTCTTTTTATGCCTGCCATAAAAAGAAGAAAGGTGTTCCCTTAGTTATTTTTCTGCCTGAAAATAAGTCTATTATGGAAAGTGTAAAAAATGAATTGGAGCTTTTCTCTGATTTAAAAGTATTAGACTATCCATCATATACTCAGAACCCTTTTGAAGAAGCAAGACCTCTTACTTCTATTATAGTTTCAAGAAGCAGAACTCTTTATAATATACTTAATGAAAAAGACTATATTCTGCTTTTATCTCCATATTCTGTTCTTAAAAAAATACCATTTAAAAATGAGTTTTTAGAAAGTATTATGACACTGGAAAAAGATAAAGAATACCCAATGAGCAGGCTTGAAAGTGAGCTTGATAAGCTTGGCTATATCCATGTAGAATTTGTAACAGATGCAGGAGAATATACTTTTCGCGGTGGTATTGCAGATATTTTTCCAGCAGGATATGATGATCCTGTCCGCATAGAATATTTTGACGAAGAAATAGAAAGTATCTTTATATATAATAAAGATAGTCAGGTAAGGAAAAAAGAAATAACTAATTTAAAAATACTGCCTGTTTCAGACTTACTTATTACTACAGAAGAATTTAAAGAAAAACTTGAAGATAATGAATTAAAAGGGAAAGCTGAAAGTTTTGGCAAGTTTGCAGGTTTCCACTGGCTTGCTCCATATATAAATAAAGAACAGTCAGATATTTTTGAATATTTAGAAAATTATGATACTGCATGTTTTATGAGCAGTATGCAGGACAGTGTATATGGATATTATGATATAATAGAATCATCTGCACAAAATGATATACAAAAAGAAAGTTTTATAACGGCAAAAGATGCAGTAGAAAAATTAAGCAGAAATAATTTATATGTAATCTCAGAAATAACAGACAGTGTTGCAAGTGTGCCTTTAACTTTTGCAAGCTCAAAAACACGGTTTTCATTTGAGAAAAAAAACTTATACCAGTCTATGACTAATGCGGCAGAAACATTGCTTGCTCTTTTAAAAGAAAATATGAAAATAGTATTTTCTGTAGAAAGTGAAAAGTTTACTGGTATATTTAAAGATTTTCTTAGAGATTATGATATTTTTCCAAAGGAAATAAAAAAACTTATAGAAATAGAAAAGCCATCCATTTCTTTATACAGAAAGCATATATCCGGCGGATTTATTGATAAGGAAAGTGGCTGTGCAGTTATTTCTGATATGGATATATTCGGCTTTACAAAAAGAAAGCCAAAGCCTAAAAAGAAAGATGCATTTAATACTAAACTTTCAGATTTAGAAGAAGGGGATTATGTAGTTCATGTAAACCATGGTATAGGTATATATCAAGGTATAAAACACATGATTATTGCAGGCAGCGAAGGTGATTTCTTATCTATTATGTATGAAGGTGAAGATTTGCTTTATGTTCCACTTCACTCAATAGGTCAGCTGCAGAAATATATAGGCATGCAGAATCAGCAGCCAAAATTAAACAGCTTAAAAAGTTCTGCATGGCAGAAACTTAAAAAATATGCAAAAGAAAGTGCAAAACATATAGCAGAAGATTTGCTCAGACTTTATGCAGAACGAAAAGCAAGGAAAGGGTATTCTTTTAATGATGATGGCTCATTAATAGAAATATTTGAAAGAAACTTTGAATATACAGAAACAGAAGACCAGCTATCAGCTATCTATGATGTTTATAATGATATGGAAAGCGAAACACCAATGGAAAGACTTGTTTGTGGTGATGTTGGTTTTGGAAAAACAGAAGTTGCCATGCGTGCAGCCTGCAAGGCTATTGCATGCAGTAAACAGGCTGCGGTGCTTGTGCCTACAACTATACTTGCAAGGCAGCATTATGAAACATTTACAGAAAGGTTTAATGGACTGCCTGTAAATATTGAGTTTGTATCCCGATTCAGAACAGACAAGGAAACAAAAAGTATATTTAATAAAGTGTCAGAAGGCACTGTTGATATATTAATAGGCACTCATAAAATATTATCAAAAGATTTATCATTTAAAGATTTGGGACTTTTAATAATAGATGAAGAACAGCGGTTTGGTGTAAGCCATAAGGAAAAAATTGCATCAATTAAAAGAAATGTGGATACTTTAACATTAAGTGCTACTCCAATACCAAGAACATTGCAGCTTTCTTTATCAGGAATAAGGGATATGAGTATTATAGAAACACCGCCGGAAAACAGGCTGCCTGTAGTAGTGAAAGTAATTAAAGGTTTAACAGAAAGAATAAAAGCCATAAAAACAGAACTTGAAAGGGGAGGTCAGGTATTTTTTCTGCATAATAGAGTGCAGGATATACAGGAAGCAGCTCTTGAAATAAAACGGGAACTTCCACTTGCAAGAGTAGATTATGCTCATGGGCAGATGGATGCAAAAGCCATGGAGCAGATACTGTCTTCATTTTATAATGGAGAAATAGATGTGCTTGTTGCTACAACTATTATAGAAAATGGCATAAATATTCCAAATGTTAATACTATCATAATAAACAATGCAGCTCATTTTGGACTTTCTCAGCTTTATCAGTTAAAGGGCAGAGTGGGTAGAAGTGATAGGCGTGGTTACTGTTATTTAGCAGTAGATGATTTTGCAAGGCTGAACGATATTGCACAAAAAAGACTTTCAATTATTCAGCAGCTTTCAGATTTAGGCAGTGGTTTTAAAATTGCTATGTATGACTTACAGCTTAGAGGTGCAGGCAATATTTTAGGTGCAGAGCAGTCTGGGTTTGTGGTAAGAGTTGGTTATGAGCTTTATGTTGCCATGATAGAAGAAGCAGTGCAGGAAATGAAAGGGGATTATACAAATATTGCAGATACAGAGATAAACTCTAATATTGCATATTTTATACCAGCAGATTATATAGAAAATCCGCGAATAAGGTTTGATTTTTATAGACGGTTTGCAGATATTTATGATATGAATAATATGTATGAACTTTTAAAGGAAATAGAGGCAGGCTATGGCGAGCTGCCAAAAGAAATTTTAAATCTTTCTTTAATAATGCTTATTAAAAATTTTGCCAGCATGCTGGGTGCAGAAAAACTTATGCTTTCTAAATCTGGTGCATCAAAAATAACTTTTGCAAAGGAAACAAAACTAAATCCTGCATTAATTGTAAGATGTTCTCAGGATAGAAAAATATTATATAGATTTGTTTCAGAATATGAGCTTTCTCTTGCTGTGGATGCAAGTGAGCCATTGAAAGTAACGGCAGATTTTTTTCAGGATTTATATACACTTTCAAGGGCAGACTAGAGAAAAGGAGAGTAGATGAAAAATGTAAGTGTTTTAGTAATATCATTACTGCTTTTTACAGCAGGCTGCAACATGTTTGAAAAAGAAAAAGAGGCAGATACAGCAAACATTCCAAAAGATAACAGAACTGCTTATGTAGTTATTAATAGTAACACATTGTATGCTGATGATTTTTTTAAATTTGCAGGTGTTGTATTAAAAGAAATGAATGAAAGCGATTTAAAAAACGAGGAAGTAAAAAAATATCTTGTAAAAAACTTTATAGAGCATAATTTACTTCTTCAGGAAGCTCGTCGCCGCAATATAAAAGTAGATGAAAAGAAAATAAATGCAGTTACAGAAAGTTTTTTATCAGAGGCAGGAACTCAGGATTTAAAAGTATATTCTGGCTCTTTTGATACAGATGCAAATGCGTTATCAGAAATATTAAGAGAGAAATTTATGGTGGAAACACTTATTACTGATATGATAAACAGCAATATAGATATTAAAGAATATGAAATAAAGCAGGAATACACAGAGCTTTACAGCCAAAAAGAGCCTGCAAAAAAAGCTCACCTATTTCAGATTTTTACAACTGATAAACAAGTGGCAGAAAAAGCAATGGCGGAGTTAAAAAGAGGACTTGCTTTTAATGAAGTAGCTGCCCGTTATTCAGAGGGTCCTGAAAAAGAAGATGGTGGCGATTTAGGTTTTATTATAGATACAGATTATCCAGAAATTTTTGGTGAAGCGTTTAAATTAAAACCTGGTAAAATAAGTGATATAGTAAAAAGTGAATACGGCTATCATATCTTTTTAGTAAAGGAATACAGCAAGCCTAAAAAAATAAATTATGATGATGTAAAAACACAAATACATTTTTCTCTTTACAATAAAGAGCAGGATAAAAAAATAGAGGAATTAATTAATGAACTTTACAAAAATGCAGATATTGAATATCTTACTGATATTAGTCTTAGTGATGCTTCCTTATCAGTTAAAAGCGGAAGTAATAGGTAAGATAGAAGCCCATATTGGTAATAAGATAATAACTTCTTATGATATTGAAGGGCTTGACCCTGCCACATATAACAGGCTGCTGTCCATACCTGATGAAGAAATGAGGAACACACAGCTTGAACAGTTTAAGTCACAGGCACTGAACTTTTTAATAGAAGCAACTATTATGGAGATAGCTGCAGAAAGGGAAGGTATTAAAGTAACTGATACAGAGGTGGACATGGCTGTTAATGAGATTGCTGCAAATAATAAAGTAAGCTTAGCACAGTTTGAAAAAATGATAGCTAAGGAAGGTTTAAGCTTAGCTCAATACCGTTATCAGATTAAGGGGCAGATTATTCAGGCAAGAATCCGCAGCCAGATATTTATGCCACAGGTAGTAATTACTGAAGAAGATATATATAATATGGTTGATGAAAAAGGCGATGAATATGGGCTTAAAGATAAATATAAGGCACGATTAATCACTACTCAGTCAAAATCTGAAATAAATAAAATAATAAAAAGCATAAAGCAGGGTGCAGATTTTAGTGATGAGGCAAGGAAAAATTCTCTTGATACAAGTGCTGCAGATGGAGGGAATCTTGGCTGGGTAGATGTAACTTATGTGCCTATAGAAATGGAGAGAGCATTAGAAAAAACACAAAAAGGCGGTTTAACTGAACCTTTTAAATATAATGATTTATGGGCAGTATGTTATGTTGATGAGTTTATGAGCAAATATAAAATAGATAATGAAACAGAGAATAAAATCAGAAATGCAATAGGTGAAACTCTATTTGCAAAATCTGTTTCTGAATGGCTTAAAAAACATAAAGAAACTATTATTGTATTAAAAGCATCAGACAGATTTAAGGTAAAATAATGAGACTTGATAAATTTCTAAAAACAGCACAGCTTATTAAACGCAGAACAGTTGCAAATGAAGCAGCTGATGAAGGTTTTATAAAAGTAAACGGCAGGGATTCAAAACCTGCTTTGCAGTTAAAAGCTGGGGATATTATAGAGATAGATATGTGGAACTATTATAAAAAAATAGAAGTTATAATAGTGCCTGAAAAAAATACTATTCCTAAAAAAGATATTGATAAATACATAAAATTGCTTGAATATAAAGCAAAAGAAATAGAGTTTTGAGGGTTATTGTATTTTGAAGATTTTAGATACTGGACTTACTCAAAAAAATTGAATAAGTCAGTAAAATCTATTTCGGTCTAGCCTGTGCAAATCTAATTTTTCCTTGCAAAAAATGCTCGTCAAAATGACATAGGCCTTTAGGTCAGCACAGTGATGCAGGGACTTTCAGACGAATAGGAAGGAATTTGAAATAGAACTTTAAAAATTTTTAATATAGGTATAAGAAAGCTATAGGACGAGTGTTTTTTACGAAGACACTTTTTCCTAAAAGAGTAGCGACGGAATCAGAAAAAGTGGCTAGTAAAGCATCTTTAGTGAACATTAAGAGCTTTGCCCGCTAATGTGTGGTTTAAAATTTTTAATAAAAGTATAAAGAGGTATAATATGATTACTAAATTTGAACTTATTAACCCATTGGAGACTATTGCACCAAGAAATGGAAAAGGCATATCTTATAATTTTCCTTATGACATATTAAAAGGAATAGATGGTAAAGTAAAAGCTTTTAATCACATGCGATTAGAAGAAAATTCTGCAATAGGTTATCATCAGCATATAGATGATTTAGAAATATATATAATTACGGAAGGAACTGGCATATATAATGACAATGGTAAAGAAGTGGAAGTTACTGTAAATGATGTTATGCTTTGCAATAAAGGAGAATACCATGGTATTGCTTCAAAAAATGGTAAACTGGACTTTATTGCAGTAATTATTGGCTAAATTTTGCAGATATTTTTAAAATCTCTTGAAATAATATTAAAAAAATAGTAAAAGCAGAATAATAAAAAACAGTTTAAATAAAAACAAGGAGAAATAAATGCTTGAAAAAACATTTGCTATTATTAAACCAGATGCAGTAGCTGCAAAAAATGCAGGTAAAATTATTGATAGAATAGAAGCAGAAGGTTTCACTATTAAAGCTATGAAAAAAATCCACATGACTAAAGCTATAGCTGAAAGATTTTATTTTGTTCACAGAGAGCGTCCATTTTATAATGACTTAACTAATTTCATGAGCTCAGGTCCATGCATAGTTATGTGCTTAGAAAAAGAAGATGCAATCAAAGGCTGGAGAGCTTTAATGGGTGCAACTAATCCAGATGCAGCAGAAGCTGATACTCTCCGTAAATTATATGGTAAAAATATTGATAACAATGCAGTGCATGGTTCAGATGCACCAGAAACAGCAGCAGAAGAAGTTGCATTTTTCTTCAATGGTATTGAATTGATGTAATATACAATATCATATAATGTCATACAATATAATATAATAAATACAATATATATGCCCATCTCTAAATAAAATAGGTGGGCATTATATATATAAAATATTTTAAGGTGCTATTATGGATAGTAAAAGTATATTTTTTTATAAGATAAAGGTTATATCAATTTTTATATTATCTTTTATTTTAGTTTTTATGTTGTTTAGGATATATTCAATATTTTTTATAAATAAAATATATTTTCAAGGTATTAGTCTGCAATGTTTACTGATAAATATAATACATGGTATTAGGTTTGATTTGTATGTTGTTGGTGTATTTATTATGCCTGTTCTACTTTTTTTATTTATTCCTATTAAAAAGGCTGGTTTTTTTAAAATTATTATTTTTATAACTATGTTGATTTATTTGTTTTTATGTATCTTAAATTATGCTGACATACAGTTTTTTAAACATTTTCACCAGCATATGTCTGTTGAAATATTTACAGCTGTTGGACATATATCTTTTTTATTTTCTATGGTTATTAAAAATTATCTACCATTTATTTTATTATCACTAATAGTTTTAATTGGTCTTACTTATTTGTTTAATAAATATATTTCTAATACATATGTGAAATATTTTTCATATGATAAAATTTCAAAAAAAACATTTATATTGGTTTTAATAGGATATATTTTATCAGCATTTATTTTTATAAGAGGTAATATTGACCCAAATGATAGACCAATACGCTCATTAGATGCTAATCTTTTTTCTCGCAATTGCAGTGTTGGCGGGGGGGGGATTGCTGCTGATATAGCCTTAAATGGTGTTTTTTCTGTATTTGAAGCAGTGAGACTAATGCAGGACAATAGAAATCTCTATTTTACATTTGACGAAAATCTAAAAAATCTACAAAATAACTTAATCACTAACAATGAAAAACAGGTGGATTTAAACTATCCTTTTGTGAAAAAAAGAATAAACTTTTCTATGCCAGAATATAATAATATTAATTTTGTTGTTATAGTATTAGAAAGTTTTGATAGAGATTTAATGGATTTGCACCCTGAGGCAGTTCCTTTTTTTAATAATGAAATAAAGAAAAATGGAGTATATTTTACAAATGCTTTTTCATCAGGTAGAAGAAGTCTTATGGGGCTGCAGTCTCTTATGTTGTCTATTCCATATATTCAAGGTCTGCCGCCATTAAACAGTGGATTAGAGAGTAAGGAATTTACAAGAATAGGAAATTTACTAAAACAAAATAATTATCACACTCTATATATAGCTAACGAACCTAAAACACAAGAACGAATAGCTGAACTTGTTAAATATTTTAATATATCAGAATTTTATTCTTTAGAAGATATACCTGTTTTATATGATTATCCTGCATTTGAAAAAGGGTATGATATAGATGGATTAGAATTTTTTCTTGAAAAAATTAATAACATAAAAGGTAATTTTGCTGCTTTTTTTTGGACGACATCAACTCACTTACCTTATAATCAAGTATTGTCTGATAAATTTAAAATATATAATGGTGATACAACAACAGAACAGTATTTAAACAGGCTTCGTTATTCAGATTATGCATTAGAAAATTTTTTCCAAAAATCTAAAAATATGCCATGGTTTAAAAACACTGTTTTTATATTAGTCCCAGACCACAGAGCTGTTATTGGTGATAGAAAGCCAACGAGAGAAAGTATAGGGGAAGAATATTTTTCCTCATTTATTTCCATCTATGCACCTTATATATTAGAACCAGAGATTAATCAAACATATTGTAATATAGGGGATATAATACCAACAATAATTGATTTAGCTCATATTGAAAAAGAGTATGCATCCTTTTATACAAGTTTGTTTGATAAAGATAGAAAGAATTTCACATTTATTTATGGAGAAGATAACAATATTTATATATTTGCACCAGAATACAGAAGTATTATAAACATTAATAAACTTGAATTAGATAACATATCAAACCTTGATAAAACAGCAGTTTCTCTTGGAGAAATGCTTTATACAACAATCAAAAATAATAAATTTGTATCAAAGCAGTAAGAGAAATCTGTAAATTTATTTGATTTAGATAATGTATTACTAATGCAATATAAAAAATAAATAATGTTTATAATATTAAATAGACATGTTCATAGCTTAAGAGATATATAAAAATTCTTGCAGTAATAAAAAATTACATATATAGTATTATGGATATATAATATTATGCAGGAGAAAAAGTATGCGTTATAAAAGCACAAGAGGCGGAGTATCTGGTCTTTCATTTGAAGAAGCTGTTATGATGGGGCTTGCAAGTGACGGCGGTCTGTTAATACCTGAAAAAATACCACATTTAAATGAAAAAGATTTAAAACACTTATCAGAACTTCCTTACACAAAGCTTGCTTATGAGATAATGAACAGATATCAGGAAGGTATCCCTTCTAATGACCTTATGGCTATTATTCAAAAAAGTTATGCAAAATATGATACTGTTAATATGATACCAGTAAGAAAAGCTGCAGGTATGCGTGTTGCTGAGCTTTATCATGGTCCAACATATTCTTTTAAAGATGTGGCACTGCAGTTTTTAGGCAATCTTTTTGAATATATCTTAACTAAAAAAGGGCAGCAGTTAAATATATTAGGTGCTACAAGCGGCGATACTGGAAGTGCTGCAATCTATGGTGTAAAAGGCAAAAAGAATATAAATATTTTTATGCTTTACCCTGCAAACAGAGTAAGTCAGGTGCAGGAAATGCAGATGACTACTACAGAATCACCTAATGTATTCTGTTTAGAAATCGGCGGTAACTTTGATAACTGCCAGGATTTAGTTAAACGCACATTTAATGATTTAGAATTTAAAGAAGAATACAGCCTTGGTGCAGTTAACTCTATTAACTGGGCAAGAATTTTAGCTCAGACTGTATATTATTTCTGGATATATTTTAAAACTGTGCACAGAGTGGGCGATGAAATAAATGTTATTGTGCCTACTGGTAACTTTGGTAATATTTTTGCAGGCTATTTGGCAAGAAGAATGGGTCTTCCTATTGCAAAACTTATGATTGCTACTAATAGAAATAACATATTAACAAGAGCTGTAAAATTTGGTGACTACAGTATAGAAAGGGTGCATCCTACAATAAGTCCTGCTATGGATATCCAAGTTGCAAGTAATTTTGAAAGATATCTTTACTATCTCTATGGGGAAAACTGCGAAAAAGTAACAGATGCTATGGAGTTTTTAAGGGTAGAAAAAGAAATAGATATTCGTGGCCATTTATTAGGCCAGCTGCAGAGAGATTTTATTGCAGGTGAGGCATCTGATGAAAATATGAAAGAAACTATTAGAAAAGTATTTGAACAGTCAGATTATATTGTTGACCCTCATACTGCATGCGGTATATATGCTGCAAGACAGATGGAAATAGTTGCAGATAATACAGTATGCTTATCTACTGCTCACCCTGCAAAATTCCCAGATGTTATACATGAAGTATTAGGTGTATGGCCTGAAATGCCAGACGGTATCCGTGAATTAGAAGAAAGACAGAAAGTATCATATAAAATTACACCTGAATTACAGGATTTAAAATCTTTTATAACTCAGCATGCAAAATAATGGCAACAAAAGTAGATAAATTTGATTACAATCTGCCTAAAGAATTAATAGCACTTTATCCTGCTGAAAAGCGGGATAAGTGCAGGCTTATGATGGTAGATACAGTAAATAAAAGTATTCAAGACCATATTTTTTCAGATATAGTTAATCTTTTAGATGATACATCTTTTTTAGTTGTAAATAATACAAAAGTAAGAAATGCAAGGCTTTATGCAAAGAAAATAACTGGCGGAGCATCTGAAGTGTTTGTTACAGATGTTATGGATAACACTCACTTTAAAGGACTCGTCCGTGGTAAGTTTAAGCCGGGGGATAAAGTTATTGCAGAAGGAATGTATTTTACACTGCTTGAAAAACTAAATGATGGTTTATGGCTTATTCAGGCAGAAAGTGATATAGAAAAGATTATGCAGGAAAAAGGTCATATTCCACTGCCGCCATATATAGATAGAAAAGGTACTCAGCAGGATAAGCTGGACTATCAGACAGTTTATGCAAAATATACAGGTTCATCAGCAGCACCAACTGCAGGGCTGCATTTTACTGAAAGCCTGCTTACTGCTTTAAAAAATAAAGGTGTAGAAGTAATAGAACTTACACTTGATGTAAGTCTTGGCACTTTCAGACCAGTAAAGACAGAGTATATGGAAGACCATGAAATGCACCATGAAAGATATTATATATCAGATGAGGCAGCAGAACAAATCAACCTTTTAAAATCTAAAGGAAAAAAGCTCACTGCAGTAGGCTCTACAAGTGTAAGAGCATTAGAAACTGCTGCAAATGATAATGGTATAATAAAAGCTGGGGAAAATAGCTCAAATATATTTATTATGGAGCCTTATAATTTTAAGATAGTAGATAATATGATAACAAACTTTCATCTGCCGAAATCTACTCTTTTAGCAATGGTTACAGCTTTAGGCGGTTATGATTTAATTATGCAGGCATATAGTAAAGCAGTGCAGGAACACTACAGATTTTTCAGTTACGGCGATGCTATGTATATAACAAGAAAATAAAATCGCAGTATAATCTGCTTATTTACTGCTATTTTGCCCAAAAAGAATAATCTTAATAAAATATCTTTATCAAGCAATTCCGTTACAGATAAAAAAATGTATTTTTTCGCTTGTATTAATAAATAAAATTTGCTTTTTTTCTTATATAATGATATGTTATTACAACTTATAATATAACTTTCCGAGGGCACATAATGAAAAGTAAAGTACTTCTTATTGATGACAGTGTTACAATACACAGAGTAATTGACCTTTCTATTGATGTAGACAGGTATGACATTGTTAAAGTTTTTTCCAAAGAAGATGCAGCTTTAAAAATGCAGTCTGAACAGTATGACTATATTCTACTTGATAATAAGCTTGATAACATTATCATATCAGAATATATAAAAGAGCTGAAAGCAGCACAGCCGTCAGCATCTATCATACTTTTAGTTGGTGCATTTGATAGATTTGATGAAAGTGATTTAGAAAAAACAGGTGCTGATGATTATCTTGTTAAGCCTTTTGATTCTCAATCATTAAATGAAAAATTATCATCTGATGCAGATATGATGCCTGCTGGTATTGTAGAAAAAATAGCTGAAGCAGATTTTGCAAGAGATAATGATGATTATATTACTCCAACAGCATCTTTAACTACTGGTGAAGTTATAGATGGTCTTTCCAAAAAAGAATATTTAGAAAACTTAGAAGAAGTGCAGCCTGACGATTTAACAGATAACGGCTATGCTGAAGATTTAGATACTGCCCCATCATTAGAATTGGATAAACAGCCAAAAGAAGCAGAAGAAGATATTATAGTTGCAGGAAATAGTAATGAAGAACAGGTAAATATTTCTCTTGATGAACAAGATGCAGAAAATGTTTCATTTGATGAACCTGTATTTACTGAAGAAACTGCTGAGCCTGTATTAGAGCAGGAATCAGAACAGGATATAGTTAATGAAACTGCAGAAGAAACATTTAATGCAGCAGGAAGTGAAGATGTTTTAGATATTCCTGCAGCTGAAGAAACTGCAGTAGAGGAAGCGGCATTTGATGAGCCAGTAAATAATAAAGAAGCACAGGGAGAAAATGCACCTGCAGATACTGAAGAAATAGAAATTCCTGACAATATTACAGCAGTTCATAACCCGGTGCTGCCAGATATTAATGATCCTGCAGATATTTCAGATGAATATGTTATGCAGGATAATTTAGAAGAAGTAGATAACATAAGTAAAAATGAAAGACTTGATGAATTTCCAGATTTTCCAGATATGGATGATATTTCTACAGATGAAATGCAGGATAGTCAGGATACAGCAGATATTAATTCACGGGAAAGTGATAATGTAGAACTTCCAGATATAGAAGATATGCAGGAATCTCTTCCAGAAGAAAATATAATGGAAGAAAGTGCAGATGAAGAAATAAATGAGCCTTTAGAAGAAGTGCAGGCAGGAGAAACAGTATATCAGGAAGAAGCTCATGTACATGAAAAATTACTTGTAGATGATGATGAATGGCTTTCAGATGTACCAAATGCACAAGGAGAAACTGCTGCAGATATGCAGGCAGAAGAAAATCAATTAGATTTATCAGAAAGCTCTGTAGAAAATGAAGGAGCAGCAGAAGATAATATATCAGCAGAGGATAATGAATTACAAGAAGAAACTGCAGATATAGAAATACCTGTTAAAGAAACACAAGAACAGGCAGAAGTAATTCCAGAAATTCAAGAAGAATCTAAACCTGTAGAAGAAGATACTGCATTATTTGAAGATAGGGCAGAAGAAACGACAGATAGTTTTGATATGCCTAATGAAGAACCTGTGCAGGAAAATGCTCAAGAAGAAATCACTGCAGAAATAGAAGAAGAAACAGTTATTTCTGCAGTTGATGAACTTTCAGAAATGCCGTCATTAGAAGAAATGTCTGATATGGCAAAATCAATAGATACTGTAGAAGAAAGCCCAGTAGAAGATATGGATATGGCAGAAGATGCTGTTAAACCGATAGATGAAGAAGTTATAGAAGAAACTTTAGAAGAAGCTCCAGCAGAAGAAATATCTTTTGATATGCCAGAAAATAAAGCAGATGATATTGCATTAAATGAAGAACCAGTAGTAGAAGAAACAGTTCTTCCGGTTCAGAAAGACGAAGTCCATCAGGAGCCTGCAAAAATTCAGCCGACAGAAGTTAAACAGGCAGAAGAATACAGTCCTGGAACATCTGGCAGATTTGGCGGTATAACTGTTACAATAAGCAGAGATGAAATAATAGCAATGCTTGGAAATGCAATAGATAAACATTTCCTTGAAGAAGCAGTAAAAGAAGTTATTGCATCTAATATGAAAGAAATTGTTAGCAATATTGTTCCTGCAATTGCAGAAAAATATATTAAAGAAGAAATAGAAAGGTTAAAAAACGATGAGTAGGCATGGTGAAACACAAAAAACAGGTTATAGACAAAGCGGAGTTGATATTGATGAAGGGAACAGATTTGTTTCTCTTATTAAATCATCAGTGGAAAGCACTAAAATAAATGGTGTCATAGGTGGAATAGGCGGTTTTGCAGGGCTTTTCAGTCTGGCAGAATTTAAAAATATGGAAGAACCAGTGCTTGTTTCTGGTGCAGATGGTGTTGGTACAAAATTAAAAGTAGCCTTAATGAGTGAAAAGTATGATACAGTAGGTATTGATTTAGTTGCAATGAGTGTAAATGACCTGCTTGTAACTGGTGCTAAACCATTATTTTTCTTAGATTATGTTGCAGTTGGTAAATTAGTGCCTGAAACTATGAAAGATGTTGTGCTTGGTGTAACTGCAGGCTGTAAAGATGCGGGTTGTGCACTGCTTGGCGGCGAAACTGCTGAGATGCCTGGTCTTTATGTAAATAAAGATTTTGATTTAGCAGGCTTTGCAGTGGGTATTGTAGACAGGAAAAAAATAATAGATGGTTCATCAATTAAAGATGGCGATATAATAATAGGGCTTTCAAGTTCTGGTTTCCACAGTAATGGTTATTCACTGCTTAGAAATGTATTATTTAATGATATGGGATATAAAGCATCAGATATTTTTTATGATAATGTAACAGTGGCAGATGCACTGCTTATTCCTACAAAAATATATGCAAAAACAGTGCAGAAAGTTGTAAGTCAGGTTAATGTAAAAGGTATGGTGCATATTACAGGTGGTGGTTTTTATGACAATATACCTAGGGTGCTGCCAAAAGATATTTCTGCAGAGATTGATGTTACAGATGTAGAAATGCCTAAAGTTATTAAAAGATTTGCAGAAGTTTCAGATATTGATAAACACGAGCTTTACCGTGTATTTAATATGGGTGTAGGCTATATATTTGTAGTATCTCCAGAAGATAAAGATAATGTAATAAAAGCAGCAGCAGAAAGTGGTGAAAATGCTTTTGTTATTGGTAAAGCAGTAAAAGGCAACAATACAGTTAAAATAAAAGGAATAGACTTTGATTAATATAGCAGTATTAATTTCAGGCAGGGGAAGTAACTTTCTTGCCCTGCTTAAAAATATAGAAAAAGGTGTTTTAAAGAACTGCCAGATAGTAGTTGTATTTTCTAACAATCCAAATGCAAAAGGTCTTGAATATGCAGAAAATGCAGGTATAAAAACTATCATTATACCATCAAAAAACAGAAGTGACAGGGCAGAATATGACAAAGAAATCATAAATGCTTTGGCAGAATATAATATTGATTTAATATGTTTAGCAGGCTATATGCGAATTGTTACAAATGAACTTTTAGAAGCATATAAAAACAGAATCATTAATATTCACCCTGCATTACTTCCATCTTTTCCAGGTCTTCATGCACAAAAACAGGCAATAGATTATGGTGTAAAAGTTTCTGGCTGCACAGTTCATTTTGTAGATGGCGGTATGGATACTGGACCTGTAATTTTACAGAAAACTGTGCCTGTATATTATAATGATACAGAAGATACATTGTCTGAAAGAATATTAGAACAGGAACATATTGCATACAGCGAAGCAGTTGCATTATATGCAGCAGGAAGATTAAAAGTATCTGGCAGAAAGGTAGAAGTATTGGATAAATAATATGAGAAAACTTAAAATATTAATAATAGTTATAGTTCTTTTAGTGCTTGCAAATATGACAGTTATGGTATTCCTTTCAGGAGGCAGTAAGATGGCAGAGAATAATGGTGCTGTAGTTTTAACAAAACATAGAGATTTTACAAAAACAGTTACTATACAATTAATGATAAAAGGCGGCTTATTTGCTGAAAATCAGGAAAATAATGGTATAGGCTCACTTTTCAGCAGAGTATGGGTAAAAAGTAATAAAGTGCTTGAAACAGTAGAGTTTTATGGCGGCAGTATAAGTGCAAAAGTTTCTCCCTTTGCATTAGAAGTAAGGCTTTCTGTGCCAAGTGATAAAATAGAAAATGTTTATAATGATTTTGCAGCATTTTTAGCAGCACCAGAATTTAAAGAAGATATTTTTAAAAGAGAAAAAATGCAGCATATAGATGAGCTTAAAACATCCCTTGACAACCCTAACTTAATAGCACAAAATGGGTTTATGGCTCTTGCATTTAAAGGCTCGCCTTATGAAATGCCTATAGAAGGTAGGATAGAAAGTGTTGAAAAAATAACATTTGAAGATATTAAAAATTACTATAAAAATAACATTAAAGCATCATATATAGTGGCTGTTATAGCTGGTAAATTTGATGAAGGGCTTGCAGTTTCATTCAATGCTGCCATTGCAAAACTGGATAAGGGTTCGCCTTATGTATATGACTGCAGTAATGCTGCTATATTAGAAGAAAGAAGACAGGAAGTAGAAGATTCAAGAATACAGCAGGCAAAAGTATATGTAGGATATACAGCACCGGATGCAAGAAGTGAAGATTATGCAGCATTAAAAGTACTTACAGATATTCTTGGCGGGGGTATGAGTTCCAGGTATTTTACAGAAATTCGTAAAAATTCAAGCTATGCTTATGCAGTTGGTGCAGGCTACCCTACAAGATACTGTGCTTCAAGATTTTTTGTATCTATGGGGCTTGATTATAAAAATGTAGAATCAGCAATAAATAAAATAGATGAAATAAACTTAAATCTTGATAAAACAATAACAGAAGAAGAAATAGAAAAAGCAAGAAAATCTATAATAGGTTCATCACTTATGGAAACACAGTCAAACGGAAGTGTTGCATGGGTTATGGCATTTTATGAAACAATGGGGCTTGGTGCAGACTACTATGAAAAATATGTAGATACATTAAGGCAGATTAATAAAGATGCACTTTTAAAAGCAGCAGAAATATTTAAAACCCCAAAAGCAGTATACATATTAAAACCAGCACAGTAGCTTGAGAAAAATAAATTTGTAATGGTATGACTATGGATATTAAATGTGGAATAGGCTTTGATGCTCATAAGTTTGATGAAACAAGAAAACTGTTTTTAGGTGGTATAGAAATCCCTCACGATAAAGGACTTTTAGGTCACAGCGATGCAGATGTATTAATTCATGCAATTATAGACAGCCTTGCAGGCCCTGCTTTTGGAAAAGATATTGGTATGCTTTTTCCAGACAGTGATGATGAGTATAAGGATATAGATTCTAAAATACTTCTGCGGCGTGTTTCTGAAATGATATATTATGATGACTGGCGTATTTCTCATATTGATGCAGAAATAATTGCTCAAGAGCCAAAGCTTATGCCATATATACCAGAAATGCAGAGAGTTTTGGCTGAGATTATGGGTATAAAAACAACATCTATCACTATTAAAGCCACAACTACAGAAAAAATGGGTTTTACAGGCAGAGGGGAAGGAATAGCAGCCCTTGCCTCATCAATATTAATTAAGGGAGCTTAATGAAAATATCTGTTTCCAGCCTTGGCGGTGCCGGAGAGATAGGAATGAATATGTATATCTATGAAACAGATAGATATGCAGTGATTGTTGATTGTGGTGTTAAATTTACTAAAAGCGATGAAATAGGCGTTGACCTTATTATTCCAGACTTTTCCTATATAGAAACCATAAAACATAAAAAAATAATGCTGATAATAACTCATGCCCATGAGGATCATATTGGAGCAGTGCCTTATTTAATAAAAGAGTACCCAGATACTGCAATAGTATGCGGCAGATATTCATGGGATATTCTTAATAAAAGGCTTGATGAACATAATGTATCAGTTAATCAAATATATATAGATGACTTTAAGCCATTTGAATGGGGTGATTTTGAAATTACAGCATATCCTGTAAGCCATTCAATACATGGCACTTATGCAGTTATGCTTAAAATTGCAGAAGACTTTAAAGCTGTGCATATATCGGACTATAAAATAGATTCATCCCCTGTAACATGCACTCCTTTTCCTCTAAAGGAATTTATAGATTTTGGAAAAGAGGGCATAGATTTATTAATGGCAGATTCTACAAATATAGTAAAAAATGGCTTTACTAAAGGTGAGCATCAGGTAATAAAAGGTATAGAAGAAGTATTTAAAAAAGCTTCAGGCCGCATATTTTTTACTACATTTGCATCAAATACAGAAAGACTGCAGTCAGTATTTAATATGGCAGAAAAATACGGCAGAAAAGTGGCTCTTGAAGGCTCATCTCTCATAAAACATATAGATACAGCAAGGAAACACGGCAAGCTCATCTTTAATGATGATATATTAATCTCAAGAAAACAGGTTGAAAAACTTGATGATAATAAAATATGCTTTATAGCCACAGGCTCTCAAGGTGAAGGTGCAAGTGTTATAACAAAAATAGCAGAGAATGACTATTCAAATATAAAAGTCAGGAAAGGCGATACATTTGTATTTTCATCAAGAATAATACCAGGCAACGAGCACAGGCTGATATATATTATGAATAATGTATATGAAAAGGGCGGCTCTGTTATAACTGCAGATGATTTGCCTATACATGTTTCAGGACATGCGTCAAAAGAAGATGCACTTCTTTTATTAAATATATTAAAGCCAAAATATTTAGTGCCAATCCATGGAGAAGTGCAGCATTTAGTAAAGCATAAAAAAATGGCTGTAGAGCATGGCATGGCAGATGAAAATGTTATTTTCTTTTTAGCAGGTAACAAAATCATTTTTGAAAACAACAGTTTTATAGAAAAGCAGGAAATAACAGCAGGCAAAAGATATGTTGACTTAAATACAGAGGAATTTTTAACACATGAGGAATTAAAAAAAAGAAAAAAACTTGCAATTAACGGTGCAGTTGTGGTAGTAAATAGTGCAGAAAATGTAGAAAATATCAATGAAAATGATATAATTATACAGCTGATTGGATTTTCTATTGAAAAAGAATACATAAATATATTAAAACAGTCAATTATAGAATACTGTCAGAAAGATTCAGGCGGAATAAAACAGAAAGAAGATTTTAATGAGTTTGCAGAGCAGAAAATTAAAAGATTTTTTAAGAAACGCTTTAGCAAACGGCCGCATATAAGCATAATAAATACATATAACGGAGCAGTATAATAATGAGTACAATAAATGCAGTAATATTAGGAATTTTACAAGGGCTTACGGAATTTCTGCCTGTCAGCAGTTCAGGTCACTTAGCGATAGGAAAACATATATTAAATTTTGAAACACCAGATATGCTTTTTGATGTAATGCTTCATGTAGCAACATTACTTGTAGTAATAATTTATTTCCGCAGGCGTGTATTTTTAATAATAAAGGCATTTTTTGGTATATTTTTTAAAAGATTTCAAAAAGATTACTTTGAAAACAAAAGGTTTCTATGGTGTATTATTATTGCATCAATACCCACAGCCATAATTGGACTTGCATTTGAAAAATATGCACTTGTTTATTTTGAAACAGTAGTTTTTGTAGGATATGCATTAATTGTAACATCAATTCTTTTAATTATATCAGATAATTTTCACGGCAGAGGCAGATTAACAATGGGCAAAAGTGTTATAATAGGTATAGCACAGGGTATTGCAGTAACTCCAGGTATTTCAAGAAGCGGCACAACAATAGCTGTAAGCTGTATGCTTGGTATAGAAAGAGATGAGGCGGCAGAATTTTCATTCCTGCTTTCAGTGCCTGCAATTCTTGGTGCTATGATTTTACAGATTAAAGATGTAACAGTAACAAGTATAGAAATGCTTATACCTTATGGTGTCGGCATGACAGCAGCTTTTGTTTCTGGATTTATAGTAATAGGTATAATGATGGCATTTATTAGAAAAGCTCAGCTTAAATTCTTTGCTGTATACTGCTTATTATTAGGTTTATTTGTGGTTATCTTCTTATGAAAAAACGCAAAAATACTGTAAGCAAAAACACAGTAAAACACAGCAATCATGACAAAGGAATATCAAGTGATATTCTTTTGCTTTTTTTTGGATTAATAGCAGTATTTTTTCTGCTTTCTCTGCTTTCATATTCTGAGCAGGACCCAGGATATTCAACAATAGAGTTCTCAAAATATAATGATATAAGGGCAGAAAATCTGTTTGGCAAGGCAGGAGCTTATGTGGCAGATTTTCTAGGACTTTATTTTGGCTGGACTGCCTTATTTATACCATTTCTTTCTATATATATATCAGTGCTTTTATATAGATATAAAAAAGGACTAACATTTATGCTTTCCCCTATTTTAGGGTTTGTATATGGCATGGGAGTTATAATAAGCCTTGCAATCATAAGCGGACTGATTGGCGGTATGGATTTTTATTTTACAAAGCAGCCTGCAGGTGCCACATTAGGAGCACTTGGCAGCAGTTTTATACTTTCATTTATGGGTAGAGTCGGTGGCATTATAGTTTTTTCATTTATTACCATAGCATTTGGTATGCTGCTTTTTTCTATATCTTTTTCAGATATGGGGCATGGCTTCAGAATGCTTTTTACATATCTTAAAAAGTTTGTGCTTTTTATAAGAGGACTTTTTAATAAAGACAATGAAAAAGAAGAATATATAGAAGAATATGATGAAGAAGTAAATGATGATGAAGAATATGAAGAAAAACCATCATTAATAGAAAGAATAAAATCATTATTTAAAAGAGAAAAACAGGAAGAAAAGGCAGAAAGTGCAGAAAAGCCTGTTACGACTTTACAGATTTATGAAAAACAGCCTGAAAAACTGCTTGATAGAGATGAACTTGAAGCAATATCAAGTATTAAGTTCTTAAACAGTTCAGAAGAACATTTAGCAGAAAAAGATGATGATAATTATATTATAGATATTGAGCCTGAAAGAGAAATAAAAGAACATATAAAAGAAGAAACTTTACCTGTTACAGTGGAAGAAAAAATTATAGAGCATCAAGAGCCTTTAATTAAGCAGGCTTACAGTGCAGAAAAAACTGAAAGTAAAGCAGAATATGAAGAAATAGAAATAAGAGAAATGGAAACTGCTAACAAAGCATTTTTCACTTCCTACAACATACCTTTAAGTATATTAAAAGACCCTGTAAATAATTTCCGTCTTGACAGCGAAGAAGAAATGAAAGCTCAAGGTGATATATTAACCCAGAAACTTTTAGATTTTGGAATATCTGGTGTTGTGCGTGCAATACAACCTGGACCTGTTGTTACTATGTTTGAATTTGAACCTGTAGCTGGAACAAGGGTTTCTAAAATTGCATCTCTTGAAAGTGATTTAGCATTAAGTATGAGTGCATTATCTATCAGGATAATTGCACCTATCCCTGGTAAAAATGCAGTAGGTATTGAAATACCAAATAAAAACAGGCAGTCAGTATCTATAAAAGAGTTATTGCAGACAAGTGAGTTTAAAAACAGCAAATCTCCGCTGACTGCTGCATTAGGAAAAGATGTTATAGGCAGACCATATATGTCTGATATTTGTAAAATGCCACATTTACTTGTAGCAGGCACAACAGGCAGTGGTAAATCGGTTGGTATTAATACTATGATTTGCTCTATTTTATATAAATCTTCCCCTGATGAAGTAAAATTTATAATGATAGACCCAAAAATGGTAGAATTAAGCATATATGATGGCATACCGCACTTAATGGCACCAGTTGTAACAGATACAAGGCTTGCAGCAAGCGTATTAAAAAATGTAGTTGCAGAAATGACAAGAAGATATACTCTTCTTGCAGAGAAAAAGGTCCGAAATTTAGACGGCTATAATGAAATAATAAAAGATGATGAGCAGGCAGAGAAAATGCCTTATTTAGTAGTTATAGTAGATGAATTTGCAGATTTAATGATGGTTGCTGGCAAAGATGTAGAAATGTCTATTGCTCGTATTGCTCAAATGGCAAGAGCTGTTGGGATACATTTAATTATAGCAACACAAAGACCTACTACAAATGTAATAACAGGACTTATTAAAGCAAATATGCCTGCAAGGCTTTCATTTAAAGTATCTCAGAAAAATGATTCTCGTGTAATAATAGACCAGAATGGAGCAGATACACTTTTAGGCATGGGGGACAGCCTTTTTATCCCACCTGGCACAAGTGATGCACTTCGCATACATGGTGCATTCGTATCAGATGATGAAGTAAGAGCTATTGTAGAGTATCTTCATGAGCAGTATGGAGAGCCAGAATATAATATGGCTATGGTGCAGGAAGTGCGGGAAAGTGGCACAGCAGGTGAAGATGAAGACGAGGATGTGCTTTATCAGCAGGCAGTAGATGCTGTTATGGATAAAGGCACTGCATCAATATCTATGATACAAAGAATGTTTAAAATAGGCTACAACAGGGCTGCCCGTATTGTTGAAATGATGGAAGCCCGCGGAATATTAGAGCCAAGTGACGGCACTGCAAAACCAAGGAAAGTTATCAGAAGGTAATATATGGCACATATTTCAGTTGATTTACCAAGTATAAGTCAGGCACAGAAGAAAAAGTTAATAGAAAGTATGCAGGAAATATTATCAGAAATAGCAGAAATAGATAAAAATGAAATATCTGTTTCACTTCATGAACTGCCAAGAGAAAATATGAATATATATGAAAGCAGTGCAGAAAGTAAAAAGTTAGAAAAAAGCAAAGAAAAAACAGCAGCAAAAGAATTAAAGAAAAAGTCATTTTTTAAAGAAATGTTTCCATAGAAAAACTGAATGATATGTTCTAATATTATATAAAGCATGGTGGGAATTTTAAAACATGGATAACCTTGTTGATGATTACAGTGAAATTAAACAATGTTTTTATAAAAATGAATACTACTCTGTTAGAGATAATGGGGCTGTTTTTCGTCATGCAAAAAATAAGTCAAAACCAAGAAAGTATGATGAATATTGGACATTTGGCATGAAGAATAAACAAGGCTATATGTATATTGGCGAACATAGAGTTCATATAATTGTGGCAACCGCTTTCTATGGTGAAAATGATTCAAAAAAATATGTTGTTGACCATATAGATACAAATAGATGTAATAATAGAGTAGAAAATTTACGCTGGTTTACACGGCTTGAAAATGTTTTCAATAATCCTGTAACTTTAAAAAAGATAACTTATTTATGTGGTGGTGATATTCAGAAATTTTTAGATAATCCGAGCTGTCTCAAAGATATTATTGGAAATAATCAAGATGTATCGTGGATGAGAACAGTTTCAGCTGATGAGGCAAAAGCTGCATATAAAAAAATAATGCAGTTGAATAATAATTCTATACAAAAAATATCTGATGAGAAAAAAAGGAAATCAGGCATTGGAGAATGGATATTTAAAGAAAATGACTATGATTATAAGCCTATAAAATTGACAGATAATTATTACAATTTTGAAGAACGAAAAACAGATATTTCTATGAAAGAAAATAAAAACATTTTTATAGATTCTTTAACACCTAATGCTATTCAAAAAAACTGGACAACACCAACATATTTTCCGCTATGTCCTGATTTTAATACAGCTAATACATTAGATACATATTATATAAAACTTAGAAAAAATATTGTAATAAGTGAAAATTATCATTCAACACATATTATTAAGGATTATGTTATGTATGATAATATGATAATTATAAGAACTGAAGCAGAAAATAATATAAAACCATATGGGATAATGTATATAACATTAGAAAATGGTAAATATATTCATGAAGGAAATACTTTTTTTAAAAGACGAGGAGCTAAAAAAGCATTTACTTTGGCTCAAAATAAAGAATGGAAAGGATTAGATGGTATAGATGATTACTGTTGATGGATTACAATCTTTCTTATATTGAAAATATAATTTAATTCAATTATGCTTTTCTCCATAGTTTATCTGCATTATTAAGTTATGCACTCTTTTTACTTCATTATATAAATCATCAAGAGTTGAAGAATTATCTATTATAAAATCAGCATATTTCAGTCGCTCAGCATTTGGCATTTGATAATACACTATATTTTTTACTTTTTCTTCGCTGAAATTATCTCTCTGCATTACTCTTTTTACCTGTATTTCATCTGGGCAGGATATAACTATTAATGCATCATATTTATCAATGCTTTTACTTTCTATAATTAATGCAGCATGGGTAATAACTACAGCTTTATCATTTCTGCCAAATATTTTAGAGCGTTCTTTTTTTTCATATTTATATATGGCAGGATGCACTATATTTTCAAGCATTTTTAATTTTTCTTTATTATTAAAAACAATATGACCAAGTTTCTTTCTTAATATATTACCCTGTTCATCTAATATACTTTCTCCAAAAACAGAGACTATTTTTTCATAAGCTGGCTCGCCTTTTTCCATAACTTTTCTGCTGGAAACATCAGAATCAATAGTATAAAACCCTAGCTGATTAAACATCTCTGCCACTTTATTTTTGCCGCAGCCTATACCGCCAGTCATACCAATATTACGCATCATAAAGCTCTTTAATAATTTCTATTTGTTCTTCTTTAGATAATGAAGATAAAAAGTAGCAGAAATAATCTGCCTGAAAATCTCTGCAAACCTGCGGCCTGTTTTCATAATCACCGCATCTGCCATTAGGAAGTAAGTGTCTGCATGGCTCGCCTGCTTTTTTATTAAGTGAAGATATGCTGTAAGCTGTGCAGCATGTGCCGCACATATCACATTCTATTTTGTTATTCATAACTGCCCGCTTATACATTGATTAGTAAGTGTGCCTATATTAGCAATAGTAATGTCTACTTTATCATTATGCTGCACTTCTACTGCTGCACTTGGTGTGCCTGTTAAAATAATATCTCCGGGAAGCAGTGTCATTATATGGGAAAGATAAGATATTTGATACGAAATATCAAAAATCATATTCTTTGTAGAGCCAGACTGCACAATCTCTCCATTTTTATATGTATTTATCATAATATCAGAAACATCTATATCTGTAACCATGCAGGGACCAAGTGGAGTAAATGTATCAAAAAATTTACCGATTGTAACTGTTAAATCCTGCTCTTTTTGTGGTGCTGTAATATCATTTGCAATAGTGTATCCTAAAATATGCTGCATTGCATGGCATTCTGCAACATTTTTTGCCTTCTTGCCAATAATTACAGCCAGTTCGCCCTCTATCCTGACAGTTTGATTTTCTGGAAGTATAATATTTTCATTATGTGCAATAACTGAACTTTGCGGCTTTATAAATATTTTTGGCATACCAATATCTTCTCTTCTGCCATTATAGTTTTTGCGGAAACCAATTATTTTTGAGGGCAGAACAGGTGGAAGAATTACTACATCATTTATATTTTCAGTTTCTGTAGAAAGGGAGTAATCATGGAATATTGTACCATTAATTCGCTTGATAATATTACCGTCTAATATTCCGCGGTATTGAGTCTGCCCTTTAGAATATCTTATAAATTTCATATTAATACCACCTTGTTTTTATATATTCTTCTATATTATCTTGCTTTAGTTCATTTATTGCAAGTAAAAAAGCAGTTTCATTTATTATTTCTGAAAATAAAGGTGATGGTTTAAAGCCAAGTGATAAAAGCAGTGCTCCATTTACTGTTTTTGCAGTATTAAAATCCATTAAGTTATATAAATTATCTAATTTATCAGCTAAATTACCATCTTGAAAGTTTATTTTTATGTATATAATAATATCTTTTATTAAATCAGTATGCTGGAATATAAAATATTGAAGATTTCTATTATCACTTTGCTTCAAAGTATCATAATCAATGCTGAAATAAGCAGATATATTTTTCTGTTCTTTTACTGTTAAGCCAAGATATTCTATAAAGTTTTTATCTTTGCACCATATGCTTAATAATAAATCAAACTTATCTGACAAATTTACTGCACTAAGCAGTTTATCATTATCTAATTTTGATATATCTAAAAGTGGTGATAAAATTTTATATTTAGTAATAATATTTACAGCTTTATTTAAAAATCTACCTTGAAACATTTTTCTAAATTCTTCTAAAACTCTTTCGCTGGCAGTATTTTTTAATAGACTATTTTTAGATAAAGCAAGCTGCAGAGTATCATTTTCTATATCAAACCCAAAAACAGCAGCAAAACGAACTGCCCTTACAATTCTTAAAGCGTCATCATCAAAAGTATTATTATAAACTGCCTTAATAACACCATTTTTAATATCATCAATACTGCCAGTTAATTCTGCATCAAGAGAACAGGCAAGGTTATTAATAGTAAAATCACGCTTCAATACATCTTCATTAATTGAGCTTCCACGCAGCTTTGAAATATCTATTATAAGGTTATTTTGCATAATCCGCATATTATCTTTAAAAGCAACAGCATAAGACTTTAAATTTTTTCCTAAAATTTTAGCAAGTTTTGTATATTCAATATTTTCTGCGGTGATATCAATATCATGTATAGGAATATTAAGGCATATATCCCGTAAACATCCCCCAACAAAATATATTTTTGCATTATATTCTTTTTCAATATTTTTAAGAATATCAAAAAAAGGAATATTTTTCTTCAAAATCTCTATTGAAATTATTGACATTTTTATCTGCCCCGTTATATATTAGCTAATGACGCATATAATTATTATATCAGATACACATTGTGGCACAATAGAAAAACTTCCACCAAAGGTATTACAGGCTTTAAAGGAAGCTGATATCGTTATACATGCAGGTGATGCTGATACTCTTAACTTTATAGACGAGTTAGAAAATATCTGCAAGTGTTTATATGCAGTAAAAGGCAATTGTGATTTAGGTTCAAAACTGCCGGTGAAACTTGTAGAAGAAATTGAGGGTGTGAAAATAGGCATCAGCCATGGTACAGGCAACTATAATAATGTGGTTGATAGAATGTATTATATGTTCAGTGAAGATGACCCGCAGATAATTATTTTTGGACATATTCATGTACCTTTAAATGAAGAAATAGAGGGCGTATGGTTTATAAATTCAGGCTCAACATCATTAAATAGAACATTAAACTACGGCACTTATGCAGAGCTGACTATTGATAACGGCAGCTTTCAATCAAAAATAGAATGTGCAGAGTAATCCATTTCTTAATAATTACAAGGTATGAGTTTATATGAAATTATTTAAATTAACTATTGTTTTTATGTTCATTTTTTCAAGCTTAAGCTGTGCTGTACAAAATGAAGTGCAGGTAAAAAGTTATGAAGATTATTTCCCTTCAAATGCAGATTACACAGAAAGCAGGCAGGACGGATATGATATATACACTTATGATGAGCCTGTAAAAAACAGTGGTGTTAATGTAACAGATGAAGGCAAAGCATATTCTGATGACGGCTTTTTTCAAGAAGCACCTGTAGAGATAGATGCTGCAGTAAAGTCAACAGGCAAATGCAAAGCGGTTGCAGCCCCTGGTCCTAAAAAAATAGGCAAGCCTTATAAAATTAATGGTGTCACTTATTATCCAATGGAAAGTGCAGACGGCTACAGCGAAGTAGGTATTGCTTCATGGTATGGTCCTGGCTTTCATGGGAAATTAACTGCCAATGGTGAAACTTATAACCAGAAAGCAATGACAGCAGCCCATAAAACTCTGCCACTTCCCACGCTTGTGAAAGTGGAAAATTTAGAAAACGGCAAAAGTATTGTTGTAAGAGTAAATGACAGAGGTCCATACTCTAAAGGCAGAATAATAGATTTAACAGAAGCAGCAGCAAGAAGATTAGGTATGATAGATAAAGGCACTGCAAAAGTAAGAGTATCTGTATTGTCAGAAGACCCAGACTGTTATGTTACAGCAGGTCATGAAGTAAATATTGATAAAGGTAATTTTGCTGTGCAGATAGGAGCATTTACTAATACAGATAATGCAAAAAGGCTTGCTGGTAAAATTGGCAGCCGTGCAGTAGTATCAAAAAGTTATGCAAAAGGTACAGAGTGGAGCAGAGTGTGGGTTACAGGATATCCTACGAAAGAGCAGGCATTACAGGCAGTAAACAGCGAGCTTGCAGAATACAGCGGTGCATTTGTAGTGAGATATAAATGATATTTATAATATAAAGAGATGAGATAATGAAAGATATTATTGAAAAAGCTTCTATTTTAATTGAATCTTTGCCTTATATTAAGAAATTTTCAGGCAAAACATTTGTTATTAAATATGGCGGTCATGCTATGGAAAATGACGAGTTGAAATACAGTTTTGCAGAAGACATTACACTTTTAAAATATGTAGGTATTAACCCTGTAATAGTTCATGGAGGCGGTCCGCAGATTGGAGCATTTTTAAAAAGGCTTGATATAGGCAGTGAGTTTGTAGGCGGTATGCGTGTAACAGATGCTGCATCTATGGAAGTTGTAGAAATGACTTTATGTGGTAAAATAAATAAAGAAATAGTCAGCCTTATAAATAAAGCAGGCGGTGCAGCAATAGGGTTTTCAGGCAGGGATGGCAACCTTATAAAAGCTAAAAAATTATTCGTAGATGCTCCAGATGAAAAAGGTGTATTACAGCATTTAGATATAGGTTTGGTTGGAGAAGTGGAAGAAGTAAATACAAGCCTAATAGATAATGTATCTAATAAATTTATTCCAGTAATTGCTCCAGTTGGAATAGGTGAAAATTATGAGCCATATAATATTAATGCAGATTTAGTTGCAGGAAGTGTGGCTTCTGCATTAAAAGCAGAAAAACTTATGCTTTTAACTGATGTTGACGGAGTAAAAGATAAGGCGGGCAAAAGAATATCTACAATCCATCCAGAAGATGCAGACGGTATGAAAAAAGACGGCACATTGACTGGCGGTATGATACCTAAAATAGACTGTGCAGTACAGGCTGTAAAAAACGGTGTAAGCAAAGCCCACATAATAGACGGCAGAATAAAACATTCTATATTATTAGAAATTTTTACAGATTCTGGCATAGGAACACAGATAGTCCAATGATACTAAAAGCACCAAGATACTTTTTAGATGAAATAGTAGCTCCAGCCTGCAATAATGATAAAAACATTATTCAGGCTTTTGCAGATATTCCGCGTGCATTATTTGTAGATGAAGGCATGAAAGTAAAAGCCTATGAAGATAAAGCTCTTCCTATTGGTATGGGGCAGACTATATCACAGGTTACAACAGTTGCTAAGATGCTTTATATGTTAGAGCTTGAAAAAAGTGATAATGTGTTAGAGATTGGTTCAGGCAGCGGCTTTGTAACGGCTCTTTTATCCCGTCTTGTAAACTATGTATATGCTGTGGAGCTTTTACCAAAATTAATGGAAAAAGCACGGACTACTATTAAGTCATTACGCATAACAAATGTAAGTATGAAATCAGATGATGGTGGTAAAGGCTGGGAAGAATATGCACCTTATGATAAAATAATAGCATCAGCCGGGGCAAGACAACTGCCGCAAAGCTTAGTGGAGCAGTTAAAAGAAGGGGGCATATTAGTGCTTCCATTAAATAATAACTTAATGAAATATAAAAAAGAGCAGGGAAAGCTGGTAGAAGAAAAAGGCATGGCCTGCTCATTTGTAGATTTTGTAGGCAGTTAGAATACTGACTGCTGCAAAATTAATTATGTATTCAGTTTCTATCTAGCTCATAAAGTTTCAATATATCTTTTAAATCTATACAGATATTTGTTTTATATATTTTTTCGTACTTAACTCTATTGATAATTTTTGGCACAGAATATGCGACACAAAATACATAAGAAAAGTGATATGGGAGATTTGGCATAAATATTGCTTATATCATGTTGTGAATAATTATTGTGGAGCGTAAAGCTATGAAAAAATTAATTTTAACTATTGTTTTGGTTATGATTTTAGCATTACCAAGTTTTGCAGCTGTTAAAATCCGTGATTTAGCAGATGTACAGGGTATCAGGGACAACCAGCTTTTTGGGTATGGATTGGTTGTTGGTCTTAACGGCTCTGGTGATAAACAGCAGACAGAGTTTACTGTCCAGTCCCTTGTTAATATGCTTGATAGAATGGGTATAACTGTTCCACAGGGCGATGTAAAAGTAAAAAATGTGGCAGCAGTTATGGTTACAGCAAAACTTCCAGCCTTTGCAAAAGCAGGCAATAAAATAGATGTAACAGTATCGTCAGTAGGTGATGCAAAAAGCTTAGAGGGTGGCACACTTTTATTAACACCGTTAACAGGTGCTAATGGTCAGGTTTATGCAGTTGCACAGGGTCCTTTATCAGTTGGTGGCATGAATGTTTCAGCAGGTGGTGCTCAGGTTACAAAAAACCATCCAACAGTAGGTATGATACCAAACGGAGCGATAGTTGAAAAAGAAATACCTTTTCATTTAGAATCAAATTATTTTGATTTATCTTTTGGCTCATTAGGAGTTGCAGATATAGTGCAGGCAAAATCAGCAATAAACAGCTTTATTGGCACGCCAATTGCTGTTATAACTTCACCTACTAGTATTAGAGTAGATATTCCTGGTGAATTTAAAAATAATTATTATGATTTTTTAAGCAGTCTTTTAAATATTGAAATTCAGCCGGAAACATTTGCCAGAGTAATAGTAGATGAAAGAACTGGAACAATAGTTATGGGCTCAGATGTAAGAATAAGCACAGTAGCAGTTGCACATGGCAATTTAACTATAACTATTACAAATCAGGTAGATGTCAGCCAGCCAACACCATTTAGTGATGGTGAAACAGTTGTGACAAATAATCCTGAAATCACAGTGGCAGAAGAACAGACTAACTTAATGGTAGTGCCTGAAGGTGTTACAATCTCAGATTTAGTGAAGGCATTAAATGCGATAGGCGTAACTCCAAGAGATTTAATATCTATCTTACAGGCAATAAAAGCAGCAGGAGCACTGCATGCAGAACTGGAGTTAATGTAATGGTAGAATTAGCAAAACTTAATGCAAATACAGAGCTTACAAAAGAACAGGCTCGTGAAAAAGAAGATAAAGAGTTAAGGCAGGCTTGTGCAGCATTTGAAGGGATGTTTATGGATATGATGATGAAAACTATGCGTAAAGCTACTATGGAATCATCACTCATCAAAAAAAGTAATGGCGAAAAAATATTTACAGAAATGCTTGACCAGCAGTATGTAGATATTTTAGCAAAAACACCTGATTCTGGTTTGGGAGTTTCACTTTATCAGCATTTAAAACAGACTATGCCTCAGTATAGAGATGAGGGAAAAATTTTCCATAGAGAATTAAATCCTTATGCAGTGCAGCAGAAAAGGCAGGAAGCATTTTCTCAGGAAAGCTTAGATTTAGTACAGTAAATTCTATCACTTCACAATAAATTCACACACTTATAGGAAAGGGAGGCGAAAGCTTCCCTTTTCTATTTGTAAAAATGGCATAATTATTGCTATAATATTTATGAAAAAATTTGTTTATGGATGGCTTAGGCAAAATTTACCAGATTTGCAGGAATTATCGTTGAAAGACAGGTAAAAACAGGCACAAAAAAATATTTAAAAAATTTTAAAAAAGTGCTAAAGTTTTTTTAGTCACATCCGATAGGGAAGATGAGCGTTGGAGGATATTATGAGAATTGATAGTAATATGATGTCTGGAATGGACACACTTGAACAAACTTCCCGTAAAAGAAATGTAGAAAAAGTTTCTGCAAATGACAAACAAAATTCTGCTGCAGTAGAAAGTGATGCTGTATCTATTTCTGAAAAAGGTAAAGATGTTTCAGAAATGACTCGCACTTTAAAAGAGATGCCAGATGTGCGTGCTGATAAAATATCTGACTTAAAAGAAAGAATAGCGAACGGCACATACAATGTATCTGGCAAAGATATAGCTTCTAAAATTATTAATACTGCATTAGAGGATGTATTCTAATATTTTTTAGTAGGTAAATTTTTCCATAAGTTATCCTTAAAAGTATGGTGATAAGCCTTTTAAGGAGGACATATATGGAGCATAATTCTATTAAAAACTTAGTAGAGATATTAAAATCACAGGTGAGCCATTACAGCCTTATCCGTGATACTCTGCTCTGTGAAAAAACAGCCATTACAAGCTGGGACAATGATAAAATAAAAGAGCTTAGTAAAACAAAAGAACAGCTTTCTAAAAAAGAAAAACTGTTAGAAGAAGCTCGCAAAACAATATCTCTGCGTATAAAAGAAGAATATAATCTTGATGATGATACTGTACTTGCAATCATTGAAGGTATAGATGATGATAAGTGTCAAGATGAGCTTAATCAGTTAAGAGATGAGCTTTTAGTATTAGTATCACAAATCTCTCAGCTTACTGTTTCCTTAAAAGTCATATACAATACTAATCTGAAAATAATCAGCGATGTGAAAGTAAAAATGGGTTTTGTACCTGCTGCAAATAAATATGGTATGGATAAATCTACTGTATCTATGCCTTCAGCCTTACAGATAACAGGTTAAAGGGAGGTGTGATATGAGTAATTTATTTGGTATGATATGGACTGGTGTTTCAGGTGTTAATGCTGCTCAGACTGGTATTTCTGTTACTGGTAATAATATGTCAAATATGAAAACAGAAAACTATTCCAGACAGACTGTTGAGCTTGTTACAAAAAAACCGCAGTATACATATAATGGTGCAATAGGTAAAGGGGTAGATGTAGCAGCAGTCAGGCGTGAATATGATGACCTGCTTGCAAAAAATGTCCGCAACTCTAACTCTAATTATTTATATTATGCTTCTATGAGCACAACTTTAAAGAGTGCTATGCTTTATTTTAATGAGCTGGAGTCAGGTTCAGGTTTAGGCGATGCTTTAAAAAACTATTTTAATGCATGGCAGGACTTAAGCAACTCAGCACCAGATGATACATCAGAATCTCTTACAAAAAGAACAGTGCTTGTGAAAGCAGCAGATACACTTGCAATGAAAATTAGAGATGGATATAAATATTTAGAAGATACAAGAACTCAGTGTGATATAACTATACAAAATGAAGTTAATGCAATTAATGAGATAACAACTCAGATTGCAAAGTTAAATAAAGAAATAGTTTCTGCTGAAGCTATGGGACAGCCTGCTAATGAATTACGAGATATGCGGGATGGTCTGCTTGATGATTTAGCAGAGAAAACACAAATATCTACTTATTTAAGGGAAGACGGCTCAGTATCTGTATATATGAATGGCCAGACTCTTGTTGATAATGGCACAGCACACAAGTTATTGACAGAAAAAGACCCAAATAATGATAACCACTTAAAAGTAATGTGGAAGACAGACAACCCAAACTCTAAGCCAATAGATATGACATCTCTTATGAAAGGCGGTTCAATAGCTGCACAGCTTCAGGTAAGAGATAATGAGCTGAAACAGTATCAGGCAGATTTAGATGCATTGGCTAAAAAAATGATAGAAGAAACAAATAGAATTCATGCAACAGGTATGGGGCTTGATAAAGCTTCAGAATATACTGGTAAAACTCAGGTAATAAATCCAGAGTATCCTTTAAATTCACCAGAAGGCAGTCTGCCTTATCCTGTAAAAAATGGTTCTTTTGAAATCAATATATCAACACCTGCTGGTAAAACTGATGATGAAGGCAATGAAATATATGATACAAGAAAAATAACTATTCAGGTAAGTGAAAGTGATACTTTAAAAACAGTTTTAGAAAAAATTAATCAGCAGGGTGGAAACTATGTAAGTGCATCTTTAAATATAGATAATACAGTTACAATAAAAGCTGCAGCAGGCAGTTATATAGCTTTTGGAGAAGATACGACAGACTTCTTAATGGCAACTGGCATGAATTCATTCTTTTCAGGCAGCAGTGCAAAAGATATAAATATTGATGCATCTATAAAAGAAAATCCAAGGTTAATTGCAGCTTCAGAATTTGGTGCAGAAGGAGATAATACTAATGCATTAAAAATATCAAAGCTGCAGACAACATCTTTTTCAACAGTGAAAGGCAATGTAACATTCAGTGCATTTTATGGATACTTTATAGGTGAGATGAGTAGTGCAAAATCTCAGTCTGATACATTTAAGGCTACAACAGAGATGGCATATAATGAGTTAAATACGCAGCTTATGTCTATCCGTGGTGTATCAGAAGGAGAAGAGCAGGTAAACTTATCACTTTATCAAAAAATGTTTGAAATTAATTCAAGATATATAAATGTAGTTGATGAAATGCTTAATACATTAATCAATGGTTTAGGCTCTGCAGGCAGGTAACAGCTGCCTGCAATAAATACAGCAATAGTATTTCAAGTAAATGCGGTCATAATGAGCCTGAAAGGCACTGTAAAAATAGATAATTTAGATTTTTCGCCTTTAAAATCAGGCTCAAATGAATACTGCATAACTTTTAAGTAAGTCCATTATCCGCATATTTTAGTGAATAAAATCAGTTAAGGAAAATATATACATTTCAAATGCTAATTATTTGGCATAAAATTTGCTAAAAATTTATATACAGTAGTGATTATATAAATGGAGCATAATTATGAGAATAACATTTAATATGCAAGCTATGCAGATGAAAGATATGCTTTCAACAAGTCTTTCAAATTATACAGAAGCTGTTAAAAAAGCAAATGCAAAGCAAAGCCTGCTTAATCCATGGGAAGATTCAAGCAAGTATGTGGGAGCTTACAATGTTCAAAATATGATTGATGAGCTTACTCAGTTTAGTGAGAATGCAGGCAGTGCATCTAACTGGCTTAATAATACTAATGCAGAACTTCAAGAATTAGTAGAAGCATTAAAGCAGGCAAGAGATGATTATGCAATTGCAGGGGCTTCTGATTCCTATGATGAAGAAAGCAGAAAGGCTTTAGCTCAAGATGTGTTGAGTTTATATAATCAAATTATGGATATAGCGAATGCCAGCTATAATGGAAGATATATTTTTGGCGGCTATCAAACAGGCACTCCACCTTTTACAGGCGGCACAAATTCAGTTACAAATGTAATCACTAAAAATGTAAATGGTGAACATTTAGCAGGAGATGCTGTAACAAAAGATGTTTTCAGTGATATGACAGAACTGAAATCAGGAAAATATACTGCAAAAGTAACTGTTAAAGATGGTATTGCAAAATTACAGCTTTATGATGAAAAAGGTAATGTTGTAATATTAGATTCAAACGGTTCAGATGAATCAGGCGGTTTAGGTAATAAATCAGCAGTTTCCATGTCTTTTGAATATGAAGCAGGTAAGGTTATAAATACAGGCAGAGGTATATCATTTAAAATGCCTGAAGACTTAAATAATCCAACATCTATTGTGATGGAGTTTGATTATAAATCAGGTTCAGAAATCACATATCAGGGTGATAATGGCTATATTTATACTCAAATTGGATACAGTCAGGATATTGCAGTGAATATGCCTGGAAGTAATATTTTTACTCAATCAGGTATGGTATTGCAGGGGTCAGCATTTAATACTGTAAATGGTATGTCAGCTACATTAAATACTCTGTTTTCTAATTTAGATAATACAAATATCAGCATAGGCGATTCTATAAAAATATCAGGGACAGACCATAATGGCAATAAAGTAGGTATTGCAAGCCTTGTGTCTAACACTAACCCAAGTTTAGATTTAGCTGATGCTTCAGAAAAAGAAAGGACAATAACTATTTCGTATGGCGATAAACTTTATAAAATAGTAGTGCCGCAAAAAGCATATTCTTCCACAAAAGAACTTGCAAGTGCTGTTGACAATGAGCTGAAAAATGCAGAATATATAGGCTCAATAAGTGGTTTATCTGGAGTGAATGCAGATATTGAAGATTATGAATCACTAATAAATAGTCAGGTAAATTCAGGTAAATATCAAGGTGAAATAAGTGCTGCTGGGAAAAATAAATATAAAGTGGATTTGTCAAGTGAGTTAAGAATAGCTGCAGACGGCGACAGGCTTAATTTTATGAGCCAAAAAGCAGGCGATAATGTGCGTATCGCAGTTACTGGAACAGATCAAAGTTTATTAGGTTTTAAAGGTTCAACTGTTGCAGCAGAAGGTAAAGATACTACTTTTGAAATAGGCTATGATTTTCATACTAATAAAATAGATACTGTTGAAACAAATCATAAAAATTTTGACCTTACAGGAACTGCCTACACATTTTTTGTAAATGGTAAAGAGATTACTGTAAATAAACCTGCTACTCAAATAACGAATACACCAACAGCAGGTATTCCTTTTGGCGTGCAAAATGTGGAACTTAATATTAATGGTAAAACAGTTACAATACCTGCATCAGACTTTAATAATGCACCTGCGAAAGCGGTTTATTTAAATGAAAAACTGCGAGAAGCAGGGCTTGGTGGTGAGGCAGTTATCCAAAATCTTACTTTTAACGGCAATACATACGACTTTGACTTAACAACTACAACTCCGTCAAAAAAAGAATTAGAATTTGCCTTTGATGAGGCATTAAGAAAAGCAGGTTTTGATTTTGAAGTAGGTGTAAGCCTTGACTTAAACCCAAATGACCCTGCAAATCTTGGCAATTATGATATCACATTCTATCTGCAGAATTATAATATGGATAGAGATACAACTCTTACTACAACAGCCTATGACAGAACAACTATTCCACCAGCTTCTGATATGCAGACTGCAAAAATTGACAGAAGCCGTTTAAATAGTGCTGAAGAAAAAACACTTGGCGATTATGTTAAATTTATTAAAGAATTATATGGACAGTCTGTTGATGTATCAATAGTAGATGGCAAGCTTACGATTGCAGATTTAAGAAGCGGTAATAGCAAGCTTACATTTAGGACTAATGCACAAAATCAAGGCATAAGTCATGCAAATGACCAGGTAACTATTGCAGGCGGTGCATATACTGGCAAAAAAGATGACACTTGGAATGTTTCTGTCACTACACAGCTTGGGCAGAATGATCAAAGAAATATAACCATTACAGTTATGGATAAAAATGGCAATATATTATATAATAAAGTTACCAATGATTACAAAGGCGGTCCTATTGAGCTTCCAAATGGTGTAACTATAACCCCAGATGATATGGAAATACCAAATCCATTAAATCCAGCAAAAAGAACATCTACAACAACATTTCAGCTTGATTTAAAAGCAAAGCCGGGTTTAAATTTTGGTGATGTAAATATTAAAGAAACAGGTAAAAATGTAAATATATTCAGGGCATTAGAAAACTTAATGCATGCACTTGAACATAATATTACTAAAAATGGTTTTGGGGAGCCATCTGCTTGGAAAGCAACAGATTTAAGCTCTACTGCAAAACCATTTTTAGATGGCGTATTTCAAGGTAATTTTAATGATAACTGGAAATATGAAATATTATCAGATAACCAGAAAACTGATTTTTATCTGCAGAATGAATATAAAACTACATCAGGGCAAATCCAGTATGATAATGACGCTTATACAAATAATTCAGTTTTAAATTTCAGTGTAGATATATTTGATAATAAAACAGGCAGACAACAGCGTGTGCCTGTAAGTATTGATTTATCAAAAGCAAACCCTGCAATAACAAATGCAGAATCAGCAAGAGATTATATTTTAGAACAGTTAAATAATAACCCTGATTTTGTAAGTGCTGGCATAAGGTTTGCAAATAAAGACGGAGCAATAGAGATACAGTCTGGCAGCGGCACAAAAATAGCAAACTTTGCAAACTCTGCAACAAACCCAGCAGACAGGGCATTTGCAAGTTTTGTTATGGGCTTTGAAACAGTGGCAAATGGAGCTGTTCCAGATGTTTTCACTGCAGCTTTTACATTTAATGTGGCAGACCCACTTGACCCAGCAGGAGCAGGTTTTAAAATAATTAATGTTAACCCTGTTATTAATGCAGTAAATAATAATGTTATTGTAACTGCAGGAGCAACTTTTGCACTTAACATTGGGGGCAAAACTATAGATATTCCGTCAGATGAATTTAATAATGCTGCTAACAAAAATACTTTAATTAATAATAAGCTTAAAGAAGCAGGGATTAGTGTAGATGAGGGAGTTACAACAGTTATAGCAAACCCAGATGGCTCATATAGTTTTCAAATAACGGCATTTACTAATAAAGATGATTTATTAACAGAAATTAATAACCAGCTTGCAGTAAATACAGGCAGTAGAATTAAAGCAAATTTAGCTGCAGACGGCTCTATTCAGTTTGTTACATCTTCAACAGATTTGCCTGTGGAAGCGTCGGTGCAGTCAGGAGCAGATAATCCCCTTAATTTAGGTCTTATAAATGATGCAGCAGGCAATCTGGCAGAATTAACAGTATCAGGTGTGCAGACACCTAAAACTGACCTTAGTGAGATGGCAGAAGATGCAAGAACATTAACAATTACATATATGGAAAATGGACAGCATAAACAAGCAAAAGTTATCCTTGAAAAAAAGGAATATAAATCAGCTGCTGAAATGGCAGAGCATATTAATGAACAGCTTACATCACTTGGGATACCTGCTAATAATTTAAGTGCTGTTATAAATAATAAAGGTGAAATAGCTTTTGCAAAATCAAATAATAATTTCAGCACAATAGTAGTAGAGGGAGATTATGCTGGCACACTTGGCTTTCCAAAAGCAGGGGACAGCGTATCAGTAAAAGTAACAAATGCAGAGGGTGGCTTAGTGCAGAATGTATCACTTGATACTGCAAACAAAAGTGTATTTGTATCAGATGGTTTACATTTAGGTTTTGATGCCGGCTCACTTAGTGCAACAGACAGTTTTACTGCAGCAGTAGGCAGCGGTGTAGAAGAAGAAATTCCAGTATTAGATGCCGCTGTCAATCAAGTTTTACAGGCTGGCACATTGATAGGGACAAGAGGTCAAAGAGTAGAATCGGTTATGAAATTTCAGGAAACAGTTATTAAAAATAACGAAGAAATAAAAGCAGGTTATCTGGGTGCTACTTCTACAGATATTATTAAACTTACCACTGATTTAGAGCTTTCAAAAACAGCTTATCAGTCGGCTATGAGTATAGTAGGCACTATGATGAGCATTTCTATACTAGATTTTCTTAAATAATTAGTGTATAGTAGGTATATATATGGCAAATACTGTATCAAAACAGGACATTAAAAAGGACGGCAGTAGTAGAATGAAGATTAATTCAGCTAAGCTTGGGGAGATTGAATATTTAGAAGATGATATTATTACTTTAAGTTCTCCCCTTTTAGGTTTTCCTGATTTGCAGGATTTTTTAATAATCTCTGATGATAATTCATACCCATTTTTATGGTTTCAGTCAGTAGAAGATACGGATATTTGTTTTATTCTTATTGAAACAAATACTTTTTTTAAGGATTATAATCCAGATATTCCAAAAAGGGAGTTGAAAGTTATTGCAATAAGTGATAAGAAAGAAATGAAACTATTTTCTATCGTTGTAGTACCTACTGACCCAAAATTATCTACAGCCAATCTCCGTGCACCGCTTGTAGTTAATTTTGAAAAAAAACTGGCGAAGCAGATTATTCTTGATGATGATGCTTATAAAATAAAAACGCCTTTATTTGAGAGTGATTGATATGTTAGTTCTCTCCAGAAAAAGTAACGAAAGCATCATGATTGGCGATGATATAGAAGTCAGGGTAGTGGAGATTACTGGCAAAGCTGTTAAGCTGGGTATAGAAGCACCTAAAAATATAGTTGTTCATAGAAAAGAAGTCTATGAAGCTATTAAAAATGAAAATCTGCAGGCTGTACCTAAGGAAACACTGAAAGAAAATATTATTTCATTAGCTGAGTATTTTAAAAAACATAAATAATATATATTTACAGGTGTTACCATAGTAGACATTAAGCATCTTCCTATTAAAGATTTTAAAATCTCTGTAGAAGATATCAACACAATGGAGCCTATATCATTTCAAGGCCCTATTACAGTAGTAGATAATTTATCAAAAGCAGAGGCAGCATTAGGCAAACTTTTTGCAGCAAAATGTATAGGGTTTGATACAGAATCTCGTCCCGCATTTTTTAAAGGGCAAAAATTTCCCGTTTCAATTATTCAGCTTGCAACTAATGAAGAAGTGTTTATTTTTCAATTAAAATATGTTCGCTTTTCCGGCAGACTTGTGGAGCTTTTATCAGATGAAAGAATAACTAAAGTAGGCGTTGGTGTGCAGGATGATATAAGAAGGCTGAACGAGCTTTGCAAGTTTAAGCAGGGCGGTTTTTATGACCTTTCTGCTGAGATGAAAAAGAAAGGTCTTGTGCAGTCTGGTGCAAGAGCATTAACAGCAAGATATTTAGGCAGAAAACTTGTAAAAAGCTCGCAAAAAACTAACTGGGCATTAAGCAGGCTTACACCTAGACAGCTTGAATATGCAGCTACTGATGCATGGATTTGTCTGCAGCTTTTAGACCATGTAAAAAATGATACAACAGATTATCATAAACTTGCAGGAGCAGCAAAGGAAGCTGGCAGCTTTCATAATAATGAATAACATCATATAGATGAATAGTATATAACTATTATCTATTCATCTTCTTATATATTTTTTCAAAATTTTATTCTGATTTTTTTCTTAATATGGTAAATTCTAAAAACGATTGCGAAAAAGTGAATAAATAAAAAAGTGGTTG
>CAJUJZ010000007.1:0-14456 GCA_910586745.1 uncultured Mucispirillum sp.
ATTCATAAGTGCAATATACTTTATTCATTTACAATATTTCTTTTTTCAGTCAGCTTACAATTTTATAGGCTTATTATTTGCAGTAATTGCTTTTAGATTAATAGAAAACAATAAAAAAATAATTTATCATATATTAGCTGTTTTTCTTTTATTTACTGGCATTACTTCTTATCAGTCAAATTTAGCTGTATTTTTATCTACACTCATGGTTGGAGTTATATTAGATTTTATAGATAATAAAAATATTAAATCATCAATTTATAAAATTTTTAAGGGAATTATTATTTTATTAATAACAATTTTAATCTATTATATAGTTATGAAAGTAACATCAACTGGAATAAATAAATCCCATCATATCGGTATGATTTATTGGCTTCATTCAAATGCAGATTATTCTCAAATAACCATTAACTTACTTAAATTTATTTTCAAAGATGAAATATGGACTATCTTATTTTTAGCTGTAAGTTTCATATACAGCTTATTTTACTTTAAAAATATAAAGGAAAGAATATTTTTTATTGTTTTAGCAGTTCTATTTATTTTAGCAGTTTTTTCATTCAATATCTTAATGGGTAATCTTATGCCTTTAAGAGGCAGGACACAACTTGCAGTATTGCCAGCATTTACATTTCTTTTAATATATAATTTTAAAAATTATGCTGTATTAAAATTTTTAGTTATTATAGCATGTATAATGAATCTTTCCATAAATTCATCTAAAAATATCCAAGAGCAGACAGCATATAAAGTAGGTTATGAACAAGATAGAATGACTGTCTCTAAAATATTTGATTTAATATACACAAAATATCCAGAAATTTATAAAGATAAATATAATATAGTATTTTATGGAACATTACCACGCAATAATTGAAGCGGCTTGCAATAAAATTATATAGAGTAATGCGATAAGCGGTTTTTAAAATTTCACAAAAATTTTTGAATCTGATTTAAAAATTGATTGATATATGATAAAAACAGGTGAAAATTTTTTTTTAAACTAATTTGAATTTTTTTGAAATTTAGGATAAGGTGGCAGAGATTTGCCACCTATTTTTTATTTAATGGTTGGTGGCGTTCCCCCCCCCCGAAAAATTTTGCAGCATTTTCTACTCTTGTTTTTGCCACTTTAAAATAGTGGTCATTTTTTTTAATACTAGTTAGGAATAACGGTTATTCCAAAGGGTGATGTCCTTCGTAAGATGCCCCGAATATATGTAATTGACTTTTGTGAAAAAAGTTATTATATTAGTTATATAAGAGCTAGTGCGAACTGCAGAAAATTTGTCGACCACGCCTGCCGTGATAGTTGTTTACAATTATCCACGATGGAGGGAAAGGTCGTCCTCCCCACTAGCTTTTATTATTTTATTTTTTCTAATTCTTTTCTACTTTTATTTCTTACTACAAAATAATGGACTATTTCATAATGTTCTTTTTCATCAGATAATTCTACGAGAACTAAATCGCTATGTTCGTCATCTGTTCTGGTAATAAAGTTATGATAAGCATATTTATTGTTATTTCCTTTTAAAACTACTTCTGTTTTATAAAGAGCATTACCAAGTATTCTTACTGCATCGCTATCACTAATATCAGAATGTTGTATCCTGTTCCTATTAATAATATTCTTTTTTAATAATATAGGCTTATCTTTCAGTCCATATTTTTCTAAAACTAATTTAGAAAGTGATGGCAAAATATTATCTTTATTCCAGTCGATATTTTTCAGACTGTCTATTTTTGCTTGTATTTCCTTATCACTTTCAAATGAGGTGGCACTACTACCACCGTCTGTTTTTGCAAACCTGCCGTTTTCATCTCTTTTGTGCTGGTCTTCTTTCCACTCATCATAAACCACCTGTTGTGTTTCAAGCCATTTATAAAAGATTTCACAAAACACGGTAAATGCCTTTATAAGTTCTGCTTTTTTAGTGTTATTCATAATCAGAACACCTAAACAATGATTACTGAACACGCCATATCAGGCCCCCAAAAGTTTTTGCACTATTACTTACAAAAATGATTTGAGTTCCACCAGGCTGCACACCGACTTTATTATCTACGGCATTATAGTTAATGAAATTAGTCATAGTTATAAAATAAGCATATGTTCCGCCAACAGGTAAAACATAAGTCATTGGTTTAACATCTTGTCCAGCGATGCTTAACCAGTTATTATTTGTCGGCATTGGTGGTGCATTGGTAGGTATGTTTGGTTTATTAGTTAAATCATTATAGCTTCCAGTTTTTGCAACGGTTGCAAGTCCTGAAACTTTTGAAGCGGCTACACCTGATATTTTATTATTATCTACAGCACCATTAGCGATTTTAGCATTTGTAACAGCATTATTAGCCAGTTTATCTGAAGTTATAACACCATTAGCGATTTTATCATTTGTAACAGCATTATTAGCCAGTTTATCTGAAGTTATAGCACCATTAGCGATTTTATTATTTGTAACAGCATTATTAGCCAGTTTATATGAAGTTATAGCACCATTAGCGATTTTATTAGTAGATATGGCACCAGTTGCAATTAGGTCAATATTAATTGTGCCGTTACTTTTCACCACCTCTACCCAGTAACCAGTGCTTGTAACAGGATTCTTCACGGTATTTGGCGGTGTAGCTCCATTTGCTTTAATGCATAAATATATTGAATTATTACTTGCAAGCACTACTCCCCCTATGGAATAATCAAGCTCTGAACTCCAGCTGTATTTATTTCCAGACTGCAGGAAGAAAGTGTGTATAGATAATAAATTGAACACTGCATTAAAGTCAAGCCGTTTAGGCGGCAGACCACCTGCATTTACTGGCAGGCTTGTTAATGTTGGAAACCCGCCAAGCAGGCTGAATTGATTAGAACCCTGCGGTGTAGTTTCTGGCAGGATATTTTTTTCACCGTCTACAACTAACGGTGCTTTTAAGATTTCTGGTTTTTGTGGTATCATAATTTCACTCCTTTTCATAATTTGGAATAAATCCAAATTATTTATCCGTTTATTTTTATTTTCAAATTCATCCTTGAATTTGAAAAAACACGCTCTGCTGAAGCAAGTTCTGGCTATCGCTTACGCAAGCGAAAACACTGTCCAGCTACGCATTTTTATTTCCTACCTATTCGTCGGAAAATGCTTGCGTCGCTTTGCTCCCCTGTGTTTTTATTTTCATTTATCGCTTTGCTCCAATAGATTAATTTATTCAATAAATAATATAGCTGTCATCTATATCGTAAGGCGAGAATACGCCGTTATCAAAGCCCTGCATACCGCTTCCTTCAAAGCCAAATGTTTCATCTGTTTTTATTTGCAGCAGTTCATAAGTTACACCTGCGGGCTTTGGCGGTAAGTCTCTGCGGGAAGCAAGAGCTTCTTCAAATGGTTCAAGATAAAACTCAAAAATATATCGCAGCTTCATTACACCTACTTCTAAAATATAAAAGCTACCCCTTCCAGCATATAGCCTTTCAAGCAGTTCAGTCATAGTCTCTGCATTTGTTGCTGCAATGTTGGCTGCTGCTTTTATTAAAAGAAGCTCCCTGTATGCATTATCTGCCAAAGTAATAATTTCGCTGCCAGCATTTTCTGAATAAAATGGGCTTACATCAAAAGGGTCTTGTTCTGAATTTTCAAATCCAAAAAACTTATCTGTGCGTGCTTTTGATTTGACTTTAATATTTCTGCCTATACCAATTATATTACCCCATACATCAAGCCCGGCACCTTCTGCTGTTAGGATATTAAATACTTTATCATAAAAAAGTTTAATATCAGCTTTCGGGTCAATAAGCTTATTAAACCCACGAAGCAGGGCTTTTATTCTAGGTGAGGCGGAATACTGGCTTAAAATAGTTTCGTCAATATCAAACATATTACACTCCTGCAACTATATCTACTTGAATATCTGAAATATCAAGTGTAGGAATTTGAGAAGCATCAAAAGGCAGACTATCATAATATTTATCATCTCGTGTAATCTGAATAGATTTATATACAACGCTTAATGCAGTAATAACAGAAGCGAACCGTGTAGCATATAGCGTTTCGCCCATTTTAACTGATACGGAACCATCCAGACCATGAAAGCTGTTAAAAACAGCCTGCTTAATACTCTGAGTAATATTTGATGGCAGGTTATCAGTATTATAAATAGTTACATAAATACCTATGGGAGCAGGCTCTGGTCTTAATATATTATAATTATAAAGAGTTCCTTTGCTGTTTATATATGAAATTGGAGTATTGCCGACAGTGCCACAACCCATATCTTTCTTTTTATATATTGTTTCTGCTATTTTATCGTTATCACCGCCAAAGATTGATATACATATAGAGTGGGCTTGTATTGTTACTCCTCGTTTAACTACTGTAGTATCAGTATCATTTTCTAAAAGTATGACAGCAGTAACACCTGAAATATTAGCAAGTGCTGCTTCTATGGCATTAATGGAGCCTTGAGAATTAATAGCAGCACTTCTTTTGATGCGTGCATAAAATTCTGACCGGGATTCTGCATTTCTGCCAGTGATGCCTGCTGATAGATTATTGACTGTATCCCAGCCTGCAATTTGTGTAACAATATTTGTTACAGTGCCTGCACCAACAGGGATAATGCCAGTTTGTGTTAAAACGAATGTAACTGCAACACTTCCAGTATCAGATATAACAGCATCTTCAAGAGATACAAACATGTAATTATTATCGCTTTTTACAATGGAGCCTGCTGGAATAAGGGTGCCACGAAGCCCTGAACACTCACATATAACAGTAGTTGCAGTAGCAGGCTGTCTTTGTAAAAAATAAATAGAAGCAAGAGCATCTTGAAAAATACCGTCAGCAGTTTCTGGGTTAAACTGATTTGCTAAAAATATAAATTCATTATCTTTATTCATAATAGAAGCAGTCTGTGAATCAATAAGCTGTCCCTGCGGTGTTTCTGCAGCAGTATTTAATTCTGGTAAGTCTGGGCTTTTAAATGCATCAATCCAAACCTGCTGAACATTCTTGCGAACTTCTTCAACTGATTCTGCGATAAAACCTTTATTTTCATCAAAAGTTATTGCCATAATATACTCCTTATACAATATCTGCAGTAATAGCTGCAGTAGTGTTATTTTCTAATGTAATTAATATTTCTGCCTGTAATGTATTATCTTTTATTTCAATAATATTAACAGTGGCACTTTTTACACCCGGCACATTTTCCGCTGCTTCTTTTATCCTGGCACGAACTACTGATGCAGATACATTTCTTTTTAAACTAATTTCAAAATGGGGAATACCCGCCTGCGTATCAAAATAAGCATCATTAGTAAACAGTTTAACAGCATTTGCCACCGCCTGCGCTATGCTGTAATCATTATCAGCAACAGCTAAATTGCCAGCACTATCCAATGTAATATCCCAGTTTTTATCTAATAACAGTGATAACATATTTCATTCACTCCTAAATTTAAGTAAATTAAATTTACTCGTTCATTTATTTTTATTTTCAAATTCATCCTTGAATTTGAAAAACAACGGATTTCCGAAATAAATTCGTAAGTCCCAGCCTGTTTTTCTTTTTCCTTCCTATTCGGGCGGGAAAACAGTCTTCGCAAAAACCGTTCACCTTACGCAAGCGAAAAGACATCCTGTCTTTTTCATTCACTCCTAAAATAGATTCTTCGCCAAAGGCTCAGAATGACAATACAGGTGCATATGTTACGAGCTTTCCTTTATATTTGTATTAGAATATTGAGTAGATACAAATGGAACATTTGGCGGTGTTGTTGGTGTTGGAGTGCCCGCCGTATTAGTATAATTATGAGTATGACTATTTAAAATATCAGTAATTTTTTCATTAACTAAAGCAAGGCTTGCATTTTCACCAAGATTAATATTAGTTGCATTAATATTTACTTCACTATCTGCATTAACTTCTGCCGTTTGGCAGTTTAATGTAATATTTTCATCAGCATTAACTTCTGCAGTTTGGCAGTTTATAACTACATTACTATTTGCTTGAATAGTGATTGTATTATCTTTTATTTCTATATAATTTTCAGGCTCATTCATCAAAATGCCACCAACATAAACACCAGAGTATAATGGGAAGTTTATAAATGTATCTGGCATAATTTGTGATGAATCACCTTTTTTTAAATTATTTGAATCAGATTTAAAAACTATAAAAAAACCAATATCACCAGGTTGTGGGTCTAACTTAACGGCAGTATTACCCGCACCGTATCTAAAATATGGGACATTAAATATTTCTGGCAGCTCTATTTTATTATTATCAGCATCACGCTGGGAGATTAAAGGTTTAACAGACACTTTTAAATTATCAGTATCAACATCAGTAACAGTAACTGCATAGCATGTATTAACAGTATAAGCGATTAATGAAGTAATTAAAAAATTACGCATATTATATTCTGATGTAAAATCTTCAAAACTTGCTTGTCCTTTTGATTTTAATTTCATTATCCACTCCGCTTCGTTCAATTATCTTCTTTATTAATATCTATTATAAAAATCATCCGATTTACTCGGTGATTTTTATTCCTCTGAAATTATTTAAACGGTGAGTTTAAATAATTTTGTAAACAAGGGGGATAGTATAAGGGGGAACGAAGATTTTCCCCCTTATAAGTATGTTGCTTCTACTTGTGTTTTCCAATCTCCGCCCGCTGGCATATTAGCAGCAATAATGTGATTAAGTTTTATTACCCGCCATGTGCCAGTAGACTTTGGAACAACACTTTCAACTTGAATAAGTCCTTGCTGCTTTATAAGTGGGTTATATTCGCAAGATAATATAATACCTTGATTGCTGAATGTTGGATAACCAATAAGCCCGCTTCCCGCATTAATTAATACAGTGCCATTTTTTAATGATTCATCTTTTTTCATCACACGCAGCACATCATTATCAATAATAACTTTTGCACCTATTGCACGAGCTACACTATATATTTGCTGCATGAGAGAGCCTTGCAAATAAATATTATTTACACTTGCTGTTATATTAGTTTCTAATTTATACCCAGCTTGAGTAACAAGCTTATTAAGTAAATCTTTTACCGGTGTGCTGCCTTTTGCTGAAAGTGGTGATGCTGGCAGCTTCATTGCATAAGTTCCACTCATTGCATTTATATTTAATGCAATATCTGGTGCAGCATTAAAATCACCAAAAGCATTTTCTATTTCACCAATAAAAACGGTAGTATAATCTATATTATTATCAGTAGTTTCTATTTTTATAATATTACGCTTTTCAACTGCTAACGGCTCAAAAGATAAAGTTGTAAGTTTTGCAATATCATCTATATTCATATTATATATTTTGCCTTGAGCCTTACAAAAATCAGGTGCTGCAACCTGCTCAATATTAAATGAGCATGCTAAACCGCTTACTATTTTTGTATTTCCACCAGCAGAAAAACTGCCAGCACCAAGCTGAAATGTTACTCGTATATCTTTCTTGCTATAGCTCATGTGACACTCCACATACTTCTAGTTAATGACATATAAGGGCAGGACGCCCGCCCTTTAGTAAGCATAGACAAATTTACTTTGGCTATGCGTGGTTTCAAAAAAACACGGATGTTTTTTTGAATAAAAATTTAAATAAGATTATTAAACTCTGCTACTTCATCATTAGTTAAGTAATAGAGTTTATATCTATCGTTTAATTTCTCATACTCTGGTTTATGTCTGCCTAAATTATCTATAAAAATAAAATTACCTTTAAATATGCTGTTTACAGGCAGTATTTTTGTGCGGTCATAACATATTGCACCATAAAATACTGGCTCATTATCTAACATCAAATCTAAATATAAATAATCACCGCGAAGAAACATGTGTATAGTGCAGTCCTGATTATTTAAAATAATTTCAAATATTTGGTTTGGAATTTGCTCTAATGGCACTTCAATCATTAATTAATAACTCCATTACCAGTAAAATATTTTTTTCCATCGTATATTATACTTGTTAACTCTTTACCTTGTTTTTTTCCGCCATTTACTGCAGATGCCGCACTTGGATTTTTAGGGTATCTTATACTGTTTGTATATATTGCTTCTACTTCATTAACCTGCTTAAAATTCATAGCAGCTATAAGCAGATTTACGCCTTGCGACTGATTAAAGCTGTATGAGTAACTTTCTAAAGAAAACCATTTATATTCTTTATATGGGCTTACAATGCTTACTTTTTGCGGCTCTTTTCTGAGTGTATCTAATATTGCTATTGCATCTTGTATTTCTGCTGCATTACCATTAATAGCAAGGGTAACAGCCAATTCATCAGGAGCAACAATTTTATTGTAAGATGAAAAAGTGCCTTTTTCTGATGTATAGTTAGTGATTTTTGACGAGCTATCACTATCTAATGAAATAAAGCTGGTAAATGACAGCACTGGCAAACTTTGTTCATCTAATATAGTCCACACTTCCTGAAGCATAACTCACCTTTAATACGCAACTGCAGCATTTGCTGGTATATAACTATTATAATTATTCATAGCTGCAGGTATTTCTTTTGCCACTTGTTTAGGGTCTGCATTATTTGATACAACACTGATTGTGCCTACATTTACACTATTAGTGCTTGTAATATTATTTGTGTTATTGTTAATTGTGTTTGGTAATGCAGCAGCTGGCGATACATTATCTACTTTTAAAAATGATGTAATAGGGCCAGGCTGTACTGTCGGCTGTGGTTTGTTATTATTTGTAAGTTTATTTTTATCATCTTCATCATCACCACCAAAAAATGATGCCACCGCTTCTATACCATTAGCAAGTTTATCTTTAGCAAAACCTGCTACATTAGCAATACCGCCAGCAATAAATTTTATGCCGTCTATAACGGGTGCCATAAACTCCATAACACTTTGAAATACAGCCGATGCTTTTTGTGCAAATGCATCAAAAAAAGCAAGCAGCGGTTCTTTTACACCTAAAAAATCAAATAAGTTTAAAACCGCTTCTTTAATATAGCCGCCTAAACGGATGATTATTTGCAGCATTCTATCTGCAGCGGCACCTAGACCTTCAAGGGCTTTTTTTATACCTTCGCCATCAAAAGTAAAAATAGAAGTGATTAGATTAAATAAGTAACCTAAATAAGAGCCAAGCGTTAATACAAAATCAACTAAGTTTGCTACTGTTTTAACCAGCAATTTAAAATTTTTAACTGCTATATCTAAAAAGCTGCTAAAAAATTCTTTTAATTTTGCCCACGCTTTTGAAAGTTTCGCTGCTACTTCTTCGCCACTTCCAAACATGCTCCAAAACTCGCCTAATGAAGATTTACCGCCCTTAATATATACATATAAATCTTCTATCAATAAAGATACTGCAAGCACGGCAGCAGCTACGGCTATAAATATCCATGTCAATGGGTTAGCAAGTGCAGCGGCTCCTATTTTTATCATGGCTGGCAGTAACACGGCAGTAAGCACAGCAGCAATACCAGCAATAACAGCCCGCAAAAATACTTCATGCTCTTTTATAAATAATACAAACTCTACCATTTTATCAGTAAGCCATGTTAAAGGCGGCAGCACAAAGCGCATTATTACTGTAGATATACTTTTTAACACCTGCATTAAGTCCTTAATTGCATTACCCATTTTTGTTGCAATAGCACTATCTTCTGCGGTATATACACCTAGCAGCTTTTGGCGAGCAACAAGCTCATCAACGGATATAGAGCCTTGCTTTAATAACAGCAGTGTGCCGCTGTCAATTCCTAATGATGATGTTAATGCCTGGAATCGTGCCGGGTCCATTGTATCCGCAACACGAGCAAGCTCTTGCATAATATCAATAGATGATTTAATATTGCCATTGCTGTCTCTTGCAGATATGCCCAGTTGAGCAAGGGCAGGGGCTGCACTGCTTGTGCCAGTTTGAGCAAATTCTAACATTTTAGAATTAAGTGATACAAGCGAGCCTTCAAATGCAGATGCATCACCACCTGCACGCTCTACAGCTTGAGCCCACGCCTGCATATCTTCCTGGTTTTCATTTAAGGTGTTAGCAAGATTACCCACCGCCTGGGCTCCTGCTAAATATTCTTTAAAAGCAGAGCCTATTGCAAGTGCAGCAGCTAATGGTGCTAATATATTATTCATTATGTTTTTAGCACTTGCTGCAATAGTGTTTTCAGCTTGAGCCATACCAGATTTTACGCCGCTTGAATCTACACCTAGAGTTATTAATAATGCATCTATTACACTAGCCATAATTGTCGGTTATATCTTTTTGTTTTATACTTTGTTATATTATTTTTTTGCTAAGTCATTTACTTATTATGTAAACTCCTGTCGCAAAAAAAATAATATGCCTCGTCTAAAACCAAAAATTTTATAACCTTTCACTCCTTATTTGTTTTTTTAATTCTTATTTAAATCTTTCATTACTACCCACTCGTTATAATTATTAATTTTTACAATATCTGCTAACATATAAGCATCTTCAAGTGAGTAATATTCTTCTAATTCTTTAAGTGTGGCCAAATTTTTAGATATGACCACACCAAATATATTAGAAATACAAACATAATCAATTAAGCTTGAATTTTGATTTGCGCTTCTGAACCCAACCCAGTTGGCATCTGGCTCGCGCCTACGCCCAAAAAATCAAAATGCAGCTTTAAACATTCAAAGCGCAGCTTAGTAAGCGTAGAAGAATCTTCAATATTGCTATTAATAATATCTTCTGATAATGCAGCAGTAACTCCATTAACTTCAAGCTGCGCACAGTCATAAAGCATTTCATCAAATAGTGCGATTGCTTTATCTACATCTACTTTAGATAATGCTTTAAATAATTTTTCAGCACCGCCTGCCATAAATTGATTAATACCTTCTTCTATAGATGCACCTTTTGGCATTTCAATATCTGATGCAAGCAGCAGCATAATTGCTCTTATTTTCCATTTCTCTGCTTTTACAGCACTCATTTCTTTAAGCTTAAATTTATGCTCATTATCTCTATCTTTAATTGTAATTACGCGTTCTTTCCTTGCCATAGTTTACTCCTATTTTTAGTTATATAGGTGCAGGATGCACCATCGCTTGCGTAAGGGCTTAAGCGGATTTATTCCGCAAGCCCGCCTAAATAAAAAATACAAGGACGAGCCTGCGAGGACTGCCGATTTCCCGCCCAAATAGGAAGGAAACAGAAATCGCACAGGCTTAGTATTTTTTATTATTGATTATAGGAAATTTAACTCTTTGCGCTCAAAGTCCATTTTTAATGTTACTGGGTCCAGCACTTTTTTAAGAGCTAAATCTGTTAAACTTTTAACTACGCCATTGCGGTAACTGTAAACCTTTGCAATAGAGGGCACAGAAACAGTTATCTCACATTCAACAGTAGCATTTACTGCTTTAGCTGCGTTTACTGATTGCTCAATAATTCGCCAGCTAGGGCTGTCTGCTTCAAACATAATAGTAACTGGTGTAATATTTGGTGTATAGCCTGAAGCCATTTTGCCGTCCACACCCATGCGAGTTTCTGCTAAAGTCACTTCATCAGCAGAAATAGACTGGTCAGTAGAGAATTTTTGCAAAAGCAAGCCGCCACGAACAAAAAAATTATCTTTATAAATAATCTGCGCATTAGCACTTGTAATACTCATTTTTTATCTCCTTATTTACAGTATTACAGAACTTGAAATCTGTAATTTTTTAACCACACCACCGTCAGTATAGTAAAATGTTACTATTGGTGAATCGCCTGTTACACGAGCTGCTGCTCCTGGGTCTGCCACAAGTAAATAATAACCATTAGCATATAATTCTGCTGTAATATCAGAGCCAACTTCTGATATGATTTGAGCTTTTTGAGCTTCGCTTAAGGTTACTCCTACTTGAATGATTCCTACATTTTTTGCTTGGTTAATAGGGTCAGCAAGCCATGCTCTGATATAAGTATATCCAGCTTCGTTATAAGCAACTTTACCAACGCTGGCAAAACCATTGGCAACAGCATTAACCATGGATGAGTTAAACCAAACAGCATTAATATAAGTTGATAAGTTTACATAATCACCAACGATTAAGCCTTTATAGATAAAATTAAAATCAGTGTTTTTTGTAGCAAACTGCCCATAATAAGTATAAAACTTTTTATCTAATACTGCTGCATCTGCTGCTGATGTAACAGTTGGAGCAAGCCCATCAACCTGTTTAAATGCAATATCTATTGCACCATTTGTGCGAGTCCAGTCAATAGAAGCAAATGCACCCATAACACCAGCTGCAAGCCTGTAATCATTATATATTGCAGTAAAGTTTGTAACGCCTGCCGCTACCATTTTTGAAGCAATATCATCTGTGCTGCTATCTAATATTGCAGCAGCTTCATTGCTCCATGGTAAAAAGCAGTAGCTTACACCTTGGCTGTTGCTCCACTGGCCTAATGCAATACACTCATCTGCATCTGCATCATAAAGATGCGTAAATGTTACAAAGTTAGAATCAGCTGCAGCAATTTGTGTCATATTCTCTGCTGCTGTCTGTTTATTAAGTCCTGGCGAAATTACAGCACCTGCTGATGATGTTAAATTAAGCAGTACACCTATATCAGTGCCACCAGTAGCAACTGCTGCATAACCAATGCTGGAAGCAGCACCTACGGCTTTTGTGCTGATTTCAAACCCACCAGCAATATTATTATATGTTACTACAGCTGATAATGCAGCATTAGCTGTATTAATTGCTGATTGTATTTTTAATGCAGCATCAGAAAAACTTGCTGCATCTGTAAAATCAATAGCAGTAAGCTCTAATGCTTCGCCATTAATACTTATATTTAATGCACCATCAGACACTAACTTTAATGCTTCTAATGTGCCTTTATATTCTGCACCGCGAATGTATGCTGATACATTAGTATTTATTCTGCGAGCAAAGCGTATGCTGGTTGGTTTTTTAAAGCTATTCACATAGCCTGCAAAATATGTTACTGCTGCATAATATTCTTGAGATTCATAACCAAAATAATCTGCCACATCAGTAGCAAACACAAACTCTTTAACTATCCCCACAGGCAGCTGCGGATTAGTAGTTAAAAATAACCCATTTATCACAATGCCTGCTGCACCTGCAGAAATCACCCGAGGCGAAACATCAACGATATAACTTGCTGGTATTGCCATATTCACTCCTACGGTTATGTTTGTTTGCTTATTTCTGTGTTGTTTAATTTTTACCTTGCTCATTTACCTTCGTTTATGTAAACTCGCTTCGGTAAAAATTAAGCCGCCTTGAACTAACCAAAAAACTTATAACCTTTATATTTTTATTTGTGATTTTTTAAATTTTCCATTATATTTTTTTTATTTTTAAACTTTACCATCTGCTAACACTGTATTTACTTCAACTTTATCAAAATAATCTTGAGATACAGTAACAGCATTTATTTCTTCTAAATGCAGCATAAGCATGTAACGATTGACAAAATTATCTGTTTTAGAAATCTGCTCCATTGCCCTTGCATCATCTGCATACAAAAGCCCTATGTCATATTTTTTAAAAAAATCAACACCGTAAGAGCTTCTAGCCATTGTTTCAAGCATTGCCGCATTAACTTGAGCCTGCCTGTTTGTTTTTGCAACTATATCTATTTGAACAGAAATAATATTGCTTTTAGTTACTCTTACTTTTTCACTGGCAGGGTCATACTCTTCAACATTGGTGCCTCTGCGTCTTTCATTAATAACTGTAAAAACAGCATAGTTTTCACTATCCGCAGGCAAAAGGGAAGTGGACTGCCAGCCTTTTATAATATTATTCTTTTCAATATTTGTGTATGCTGCTATAAATTCATAAACTGCTATTTGTAAGTTATTCATATTCTTATCCATTTTAATCATTAATTCCTGTTATAAAAACTACCGACAAGTGCGGGAGTTTTTATTCCTTATGATATGTAGTAATGGTGAATTACTACATATCAGCATTAGGGGGAAGTTGGAAAGGGGGAAGCATTCCCCCTTCCAGTTGCAACACTGCCCGCACACATACCCAGCCTTGTGCTGCAAACTCATCATAAGTGGCATTTACCATCCACCATGTATTATCACTTTGCCTGTATATATAATCTGCACCCTTGTCAACAACTCTATTTAATTCTGATATTCGTGCATCCACAGTAGTATCTATATAAACCTTACGAAGTATCATATTTTGGTTAATACTATCCACATGTTCTAATGCTTCATCGCTGTCTATCTGCCACCGTGCCTGTGTAATGATAGCTGAAGAATAATCTGGCACAATATCACCATAATGATTTGTTACACCTAAACACTTAAACACATAAACAGTTTCTGTCTTCTGCACTGCATTCAATACAGGGCTTACTATATCATGCAGATTCATTATCACTCCCCAGCCACTTTTTTTGATTCCTCCCGACTTGGTCGGAAAAAAGTGTC